>JBJMVX010000070.1:0-3641 GCA_045810445.1 Massilia sp. | reverse complement strand
GCTTCACCGACGAGCAGCGGGTTGTTCTTGCGGCGGCGGCAGAGGATCTGGATGACGCGGTCTACTTCGTCTTCGCGGCCGATCAGCGGATCGATCTTGCCTTCGGCGGCGGCCTTGTTCAAATTCTGGGTGAACTGGTCGAGCGGCGACTCCTTGGCCTGCCCTTCGACCTGCGCTTCTTCGACGCCTTCGGACGTCTTTTGCGAGTCGATCTGCTGGTCCTTGCGCACGCCGTGCGAAATGAAGTTGACCACGTCCAGACGGGTCACGCCCTGCTGGTGCAGGTAGTAGACCGCGTGCGAATCCTTTTCGCCGAAGATGGCCACGAGCACGTTGGCGCCGGTGACTTCCTTCTTGCCGTTCGAGGCCGATTGGACGTGCATGATCGCACGCTGAATCACGCGCTGGAAACCGAGCGTTGGCTGGGTGTCGACTTCGCCCGTGCCGGGAACGGTCGGGGTGTTATCGCCGATAAAATTGGTCAGCGTTTTACGCAGGTCTTCAATGTTGACAGCACAAGCGCGCAGGACTTCCGCGGCCGATGGATTGTCCAGAAGCGCCAGCAGCAAATGCTCAACGGTGATGAATTCATGCCGTGCTTGCCGGGCTTCGACAAAGGCCATGTGTAAGGAGACTTCCAGTTCCTGCGCAATCATACTTCCTCCATCACGCACTGCAGGGGATGCCCCGCCTTGCGCGCATGCGTTAATACAAACTCCACTTTGGTACACGCTATATCTTTGGAAAACACGCCGCACACCCCTTTACCATGGCGGTGTACAGAAAGCATGATCTGCGTCGCCGTCTCGCGATCCTTGTTGAAGTACTCCTGGATGACCGCCACCACGAATTCCATCGGTGTGTAGTCGTCGTTGAGTAGTGCCACCTGGTACAGCGGCGGGGGTTTGACCACCTGCCGCTCCAGCAATTGCTCTGTGTCTTGCTTGGTTGCCATACGCTTATTCTAATGCTTTCAATGTTGATGCATTACGTAAATATCAGGGCATTTACATTTGTTTTCATCTTACGCGTTTTCCGATTAGTGCGCAGATGGCGCCCGGAATCCGGATTTCAAGAGTTGCTTTTTCACATAGTGTGGAAATAATGACAATCGCGCAGCAAAACGCTTGACTTCATTTTTTTTTCATCCAACAATGCGTTTATTGACTTGTACTTATGTACATGGTCGATAAGAAGTGAGCAGGCTGAGGAGGGGGCAGAAGCTTCTTGCTTTTATAGCTCGTGTGATTGGTTCTTATTTGAAAGTTCTTTTATGGCAACAGGTACAGTTAAGTGGTTCAATGATTCCAAAGGCTTTGGCTTCATCACTCCAGATGACGGCGGCGAAGATCTGTTCGCGCACTTCTCCGCAATCAACATGAACGGTTTCAAGACCCTCAAAGAAGGTCAAAAAGTTCAATTCGAAGTCACGCAAGGCCCTAAAGGCAAGCAAGCTTCCAACATCCAGGCTGCTTAAGCACACCCGAATGTGAAAAGCCCTGCTTTCGAGCAGGGCTTTTTTTCGTCCGTATTTTTTCGCCAATGTGCAACTAAGTTGCCTGAAGAATATCGAGTCGGCGTTCTGTCCATGCTAGCATGACCTCCACTATTGAATCGACAATGAGGCAAGCGAGCGTGACCGGTACCGACCTGGCGAAGGATATCGCCGCCATTCAAGCCATCTCCTCCGTTCCCACCATCCTCGAGGCGGTCGCCGCCCTGACAGGCTTGCGCTTTGTGTGCATTGCGCGCGTGACGGCAGACAGCTGGACCACCTGCGCCGTGCTCGACGGCCTGGACTTCGGCCTGAAAGTAGGCGACGCCCTTGACGTGACGACCACCTTGTGCGAGCTGGTGCGCGACACCGGGCAGCCCGTCATCATTGACGAGGTGGCCAGCGATCCCCAGTATCGCGAGCACCACACGCCACGCATCTATGGCTTCCAGAGCTATATTTCAATTCCCGTGTTCCGGCCCGACGGCAGCTACTTTGGCACCCTGTGCGCGCTCGACCCGATCGCGTCCAAGGTGTCGGACCCGGCCACCGTCACCAGCATGACCTTGTTCGCCCAACTGATCACCAAGCACCTGGAAACCGAGCACCGCATTGCCGAAACCCAGGTGGCCCTGCTCAACGAACGCGAAACGTCGGAGCTGCGCGAACAGTTCATTGCCGTGCTCGGCCACGACCTGCGCACCCCGCTCGGCTCCATCATGCTGGGCACCGAACTATTGCAGCGCGAGCCATTGTCGGTGAAGGCCACCAACGCCGTGCAGCGCATGCGCCGCAGCGCCCAGCGCATGGCCAGCCTGGTCAACGACGTGGTCGATTTCACGCGCGGGCGCATGGGCGGTGGCATTGCACTCGATCTGCGCCAGGAAACCGCCCTGCTCGCGCCGCTCATGCAAGTGATCGAAGAACTGCGCAGCGCCTACCCGGAGCGCACCATCACGGTCGACTTCACGCTCGACATGGCCGTCTACTGCGATGTGCGGCGCATCCAGCAGATGCTGTCGAACCTGGTCAAGAATGCGCTGGTGTATGGGGCCCAGGACGCGCCGGTGCTGGTGCGCTGCTCGTCGCAGAACGGCATTTTTGAACTGAGCATTGTCAACCACGGACCGGCTATTTCGCAGTCCACCATTGATCAGCTGTTCAAGCCCTTCTGGCGCGCAAGCTCGCACGCGTCCAATGAGGGCCTGGGGCTGGGACTGTTTATCGTGGCCGAAATTGCGCGCTCGCACGGCGCCGACCTGGCGGTCGACTCCTCGGCCGACGCCACGCGCTTCACCTTTCGCCTCAAGGGCGAATCCTTCGTCGAACGGCGCAGAAGCCAGCGCAACTAGGGTGCGCTGGCGGTGTCGTCGGTGACGCTTATTTGGCCAGCAAGCGCGGCATGCCCTCGTCCATAGCCTTGCCAAGCAAGTCGTCGAGGTAGGCGATCTTCTGCGCACCAGTGAGGATGTTCCAGGTGTACTGGCCGTTGGCCGTGGCCGAGGCATTGGGCACCACGTGCGACTGGCGTACCGTTTTCTCTGCCAGCACCGCCAGCGTCTTGCCATCAATCAGACGCAGCTTAACGTAGGCAAACGGCGCCAGGATGCCAAGGGCGGTATTACGCGTGCCCAAGTCCAGCACATTGAGCGCGTCGTCGATGTAAAAACCCAGGCCTTCGATGTGGCCAGAACCCGTATAGCTGTTCGCCAATTTGAGTTGGGCATCGGCGCGGAATTTGGTAACCAGGATCAAGCGGTCCACATTGCGCGCCTTGAGCAGGGACTTGAGAAATTCACGGTTGTCCTTGTTGGCCTCGACAGCGTCAAACATGTCGTTCTGGGCCTTGTACAGGCCAGTGTCCTGGGTCAGCATCATCACGGTCTGCACGCTCGGTTCGATGCGCTTGAGCGCCGTATTGGCTGCCTGCACGGCGGCATTGTCAAACACGGTGTCGGTGATCGGGATGATATTGCGCGCGTCGGGCTCCATACGCGTTCCAGTTTGGTCGCGATGCTGCGCCAGCATGATGGAGTCGCCGATCAGGGACATCAGCGCAGTGCGCGGCGCGGCAGGCGGCGTCGGCACTGTCGCGGGCGTTTGCGGCGCCTGTGCCTGGCTTGTGCCCGGCAGGACCAGCGACAGG
>JBJMVX010000069.1:0-5071 GCA_045810445.1 Massilia sp. | reverse complement strand
GTGCAGTTCCTGCTCGATATCGGCGGCATCGAAGTGCGGCATGGCCGCGCCCTTGGCGGCAGCCTGAAACTGCGCGAGCTGCATGCCCAGTTCGACGCCGTGTTCCTGGGCCTGGGCTTGAACGCAAGCCGTCAGCTTGGCCTGACCGGCGAAGATGCCCCAGGCCTGATGGCAGCGGTCGACTACATCGCCGATCTGCGCCAGACGAAGGACCTGAGCAAGCTGCCCGTGCCTAAGCGCGCCATCGTCATTGGTGCCGGTAACACCGCCGTCGACATGGCTGTGCAGATCAAGCGCATGGGCGCCGAAGACGTGACGCTGGTGTATCGCCGTGGTTTCGAATCCATGACCGCCACTCACCACGAGCAGGACATCGCCAAGGAAAACCAGGTGCGCATGAAAACCTGGGCCGCGCCACTGGAAGTGCTGCTGGACGAGGCGGGCAAGGTACGTGGCATGCGCTTCGAGCAGACCCGCATGGAAGGCGGCAAGCTGCAAGGTACGGGCGCTTTCATTGAAATCGCCGCTGACGCCGTGTTCAAGGCCATTGGCCAGAGCCTGGACCCGGTCGGTATTTCTGACGAGATGGCGTCGCATCTGACGCGCGACGGCGACAAGATTCACGTTGATGCCCATTTCCGCACGGTGCTGCCGGGCGTGTACGCCGGCGGCGATTGCGTGGCGCCTGGTCAGGATCTGACTGTGCAGGCTGTCCAACATGGCAAGCTGGCGGCCATCGCAATTCATAACGACATCCAATCCAAACTGGAGGCTGCATAATGGCTGACCTGAGCATCGATTTTTGCGGCATCAAGTCGCCCAATCCATTTTGGCTGGCCTCCGCGCCACCAACCGACAAAGCCTACAACGTGGTACGCGCCTTTGAAGCAGGGTGGGGCGGCGTAGTGTGGAAAACGCTGGGTGAAGATCCGGCGGCGGTCAACGTGTCCTCGCGCTACTCGGCGCACTACGGCAAGAACCGCGAAGTCCTCGGCTTTAACAACATCGAACTGATTACCGACCGCAGCCTGGAAATCAATCTGCGCGAAATCACCCAGGTCAAGAAGGACTGGCCGGACCGCGCGATGATCGTCTCGCTGATGCTCCCTTGCGAGGAAGCCCTGTGGGCCGAGATTTTGCCGAAGGTCGAAGCCACTGGCGCCGATGGCATCGAACTCAATTTCGGCTGCCCGCACGGCATGCCGGAGCGCGGCATGGGTGCTGCGGTCGGCCAGGTGCCGGAATACGTGAAGATGGTCACCAGCTGGTGCAAAAAGCACTCCAAGCTGCCCGTCATCGTCAAGCTCACGCCGAATATCACCGACGTACGTGCGCCAGCGCGCGCCGCGCTGGAAGGCGGCGCCGATGCGGTGTCGCTGATTAACACCATCAACTCGATCACCCATTTGGACCTGGACCGCATGGTGGCCTTCCCGGTGGTTGGCAATGCCAGTACCCACGGCGGCTACTGTGGTTCGGCTGTCAAGCCCATTGCCCTGAACATGGTCGCTGAGATCGCGCGCGATCCGCTGACGAAGGACTTGCCAATTTCCGGCATCGGTGGCATCGGTAACTGGCGCGACGCGGCCGAATTCATCGCACTGGGCGCAGGCTCGGTGCAGGTGTGCACGGCCGCCATGCTGCATGGCTTTCGCATCGTTGAAGAGATGAAGGACGGCCTGTCGCGCTGGATGGACGAGAAGGGCTACAAGAACATCTCGGAGTTCACCCGCAAGGCTGTGGCCAACACCACCGACTGGAAATACCTCGACATGAACTACGAGGTGATTGCCCAGATCGACCAGGACAAGTGCATCAAGTGCGGCAAGTGCTATGTCGCCTGCGAAGACACCTCGCACCAGTCGATTGCCCAGTTGATCGACGCGGCCAGCGGGGTGCGCACCTATGAAGTGATCAAGTCCGAGTGCGTGGGCTGCAATCTGTGCGAGATCACCTGCCCGGTCGAGGCCTGCATCACCATGGTTCCGCAAGCGAATGGAAAAAAATACATGAACTGGACCCAGGATCCGCGCAACCCGCGCGCTGAAGTGGTAGCCTAAGCGAACGTTTTTTTCGTCACTTCAAATGTGGAGATTGGCCTGTGAGTAAAGACCTGCAGCTCTGGAATGAAGACCTGGCTCCCACCACCGCCGCACAGCGCACGTGGCGCTGGTACCACTTCGCAGCGCTGTGGGTCGGCATGGTCATGTGCATTCCCGCCTATACCCTGTCGGCCAGCCTGATTGAGGGCGGCATGTCGGGCTACCAGGCGGTGATGACGGTATTCCTGGCCAACGCCATCGTGCTGCTGCCCATGCTGTTAATCGGTCATGCTGGCACCAAGTACGGGATTCCCTATGCGGTGTTGGCACGCGCTTCCTTCGGCACCACTGGGGCACGGATTCCGGCGCTGATGCGGGCGATTGTGGCCTGCGGGTGGTACGGCATCCAGACCTGGTTTGGTGGCAGCATGATCTACACGCTGCTGGGTGTCCTGCTTGGCCATCCTATCGGTGGCGAGAACATCGCGGGCTTGGGTATCAACACCGCGCAGTTGCTGTGCTTTTTGGGCTTCTGGGCCATTCAGTTCTGGTACATCGTGCATGGCATTGATGCGATCCGCAAGCTGGAAACCTGGACCGCACCGCTCAAGATCGTCATCTGCTTTGTGCTGCTTGGCTGGGTGTATAGCAAGGCTGGCGGCTTTGGTCCCTTGCTGGACCAGCCTTCGCAGTTTGTTGAAGGCGGCAAGAAGGCAGGCCAGTTCTGGAGCACCTTCTGGCCTTCACTGACCGCGATGGTGGGCTTTTGGGCCACCCTGGCGCTCAATATCCCGGACTTCACCCGCTTCGCCAAAACCCAGCGCGACCAGATCGTCGGCCAATCGGTTGGCCTGCCTGTGCCTATGGGCTTGTTGGCCATGCTGGCGGTGATCGTCACTTCGGCTACTGTCGTCTTGTATGGCAAGGCGATCTGGGATCCCGTGGACCTGGCCAGCCGCATGACCGGGGCGGGCGTACTCATTGCGCTGATCGTGCTGCTGGTCGATACGGTGAGCGTAAACCTGGCGGCCAACCTGGTGGGCCCGGCCTATGATTTTTCCTCGCTCGCGCCCAAGCATGTGTCGTACCGGACCGGCGGCTACATCACCGCCGGCATTGCGCTGGTCATGATGCCGTGGAAGATACTTGAGTCCACCCAGGGCTATATCTTCACCTGGCTGATTGGCTACTCAGCGCTGCTTGGCCCCATCGCCGGTATCCTTATTGTTGATTACTATATGATACGGAAAACTCAGTTATCTGTTGATAATCTGTATCGTAATGATGGCGTCTATTCGTATGGGAATGGCTGGAATATGGTCGCCATCATCGCCTTCATCGCTGGCGTGCTGCCGAATATTCCGGGCTTCCTCAATGCGGCGTTTCCGGCGGCCTTCCCGCAAGTTGGCGACATATTCAAAACGATGTATACCTATGCCTGGTTCGTCGGCATCGCGATTTCCGCGATCGTCTACGGTGCCCTCATGAAGGGCAGGGGAGCGCCGGCGCTGGTCGCGGCCCGTACCTGATCAGAACTCCTTGGAGAAAACATGACTACGATTATTCGCGGCGGCACCGTCGTCAATGCGGACCGCGCCTTCCGCGCCGATGTTCTGGTTAGCGGTGACAAGATCATCGCTGTGGGCGACAACCTCGACGTGCCAGTTGGCGCCACCGTCATTGACGCCAGCGGCCAGTACGTGATGCCCGGCGGGATAGACACTCACACCCATATGCAGCTGCCGTTCATGGGCACAGTGACTGCCGACGACTTCTTTACCGGCACTGCGGCAGGCCTGGCTGGTGGCACGACCACCATCATGGACTTCGTGATCCCGAACCCGCAGCAATCCTTGCTGGAGGCTTACCATACCTGGCGCGGCTGGGCCGCAAAGTCCGCTGGCGACTACACCTTCCACGTGGCGGTGACGTGGTGGGACGACTCGGTGCACAAGGAGATGGGCACGCTGGTGCACAAGCACGGCGTGAACAGCTTCAAGCATTTCATGGCCTATAAAAACGCCATCATGGCGGACGACGAAACCCTGGTCAAAAGCTTTACCCGCGCGCTGGAACTGGGCGCTATTCCAACCGTGCACGCCGAAAACGGCGAGCTGGTATTCCAGCTGCAGCAGGACCTGCTGCGCAAAGGGATCACGGGACCAGCGGCCCACCCGTTGTCGCGTCCACCCGAAGTGGAGGCCGAAGCGGCCAACCGCGCCATTGCGATTGCCAATGTGCTTGGGACGCCGGTGTACATCGTCCACGTGTCGTGCGCGGAGTCGCTCGAGGCCATTACCCGCGCCCGCGCAAAGGGGCAGCGCGTGTATGGCGAGGCGCTGGCAGGTCACCTGGTCATTGACGACAGCGTGTACCACAGCACCGATTTGGAATTCGCGCGCGGTCACGTCATGAGCCCACCGTTTCGCAGCAAGCATCACCAGTCGGCACTGTGGCATGGGCTGCAGGGCGGTAACCTGCACACCACGGCGACCGATCACTGCACCTTCTGTGCGGAGCAGAAGGCGGCGGGCAAGGATGATTTCACCAAGATACCGAATGGCTGCGGTGGCGTGGAAGATCGCATGTCGGTGGTGTGGGATGCGGGTGTGAATAGTGGCATGCTCACGCCGTCGGAGTTCGTGAAAGTCACCTCGACCAATGCGGCGCAGATTTTCAATATGTATCCGCGCAAGGGACTGGTGGCAGCGGGTGCGGACGCGGATGTGGTGGTGTGGGATCCGGAAGGCACGCGCACCATATCGGCCAAGACGCAGTTTGCCAAGGGCGGGTTCAATGTGTTTGAAGGCCGCACGGTGAAGGGCATACCTTCGTACACGCTCTCCGGTGGGAAGGTCGTGTTTGAGCGCGGGGAGTTGCGCGCGGTAGAAGGCGCGGGCAAGCACGTTGACCGGCCGGCGTTTAGCAAGACTCACGCGTAAGAACAACAGCGTAGTGGCTAGTGCCGGCGCGCATGGAAACAGGATAGTAGTTAGTAGCCGATATCTTCTACTGTCCTTGCGAAAGCG
>JBJMVX010000068.1:0-5414 GCA_045810445.1 Massilia sp. | reverse complement strand
GTCCTTGTGTTCTGCCAGCCATTGCGCAAATGCTGCCTGCGACGCAAATGTGAGTACCTGTTCTTCCACCGTCATCGCCGCTCCGAATCTTTTGACATGTTTGCAAGAATACGCAATCATCAGCGCTTTGCAAACCTCTGCATCAGCCATGTCCTCCAAACGCATCAACATCACCGTTGCCGTGTCGTGGGTATTGTTCTGGGCCTTGATGGTCTCGGTCGCGGTACAGGACTATATACGCAATGGCGGACACGCGATGTGGCAGCCGGTGCTGTGGGAGACCTCGTCCATGCTAGCGGCCAGCATCCTGCTCGTCGTGCAGCGCCATTTCACGCTGCGCTATGACTACTTGCTGGCGCGGCCAGCGCGCTGGTTCGCACTGCAGGCGGCCTGGCTCCCGCTGTACTACCTATGTTTCGTCCCCATCGCCTTCGGGATACGGCACGGCGTCTACCACCTGGTTGGCGACGTCTATACCCATGTCGCATGGCCCGAGGTGTTCTTTTACGAGTCGGTGAAGCTGACCGTTTTCGTTGGCATGTTCGTGTTGATCCGCTTTGGCATACTGTCGTATATCCAGATGCTCGAAGAAAAGCTCAGCGTCGAACGCGCCAACGCCCTGCTGCGTCAGGCGCAGCTACAACGGCTGGCGCAACAGATGCAGCCCCATTTCCTGTTCAACGCGCTCAATACCATCTCCTCGCTGATGCACACCGACGTTGAACGCGCCGACGCGACCCTGATCCAATTGGCCGATGTGCTGCGCACCACGCTCGATGTCAGCGACCTGCATGAAGCACCACTGTCGACCGAGTTGCGCCTGGCCCAGGGGTATGCGCGGGTGATGCAGGAGCGCTATGCAGAGCGCGTTGTCATCCACTGGGATATCGCCGACGACACGCTGGCATGCAGCGTTCCGGTCATGAGCATACAACCGCTGTTGGAAAACATCTTCAAGCATACAGTCGAAAAACGCCGGCAGACGACGGTCATTGTAATCAGTGCGGCAGTGGACAATGGCCAGTTGCGCGTGCTGCTCGATGACGATACCGGCACGCTCGCGCCAAGCACAAAGCCTGGCATCGGCCTGGCCAATTTGCGCGAACGTCTGGCGGTGCTGTATGGCGAACGCGCCAGCCTGGCGCTGTCGCAACTGACGCCCGCGGGCGTGCGCGCCGAAATGAGGCTGCCATGCGCGTCCTGATCGTCGATGACGAGCGCCCTGCGCGCGACAAGCTGCAGCGCCTTCTCGCACAGGAAACCGACGTGACGGCGATGGCCGAAGCGCGCGATGGCATCGAGGCCTTGGAGCAGATCGAAGCCTTCAAGCCCGACGTGGTGTTCCTCGATATCCAGATGCCGGAAGTGAGCGGGATTGAATTGGCCGCGTCCCTTCCCGCCCCAGCGCCGCTAATCGTGTTTGCCACTGCTTTTGACCAGTATGCGATCAGCGCTTTCGATGCCAATGCCATCGACTATCTGCTCAAGCCCTACGACCAGGCGAGGCTGCAACGCGCGTTGGTGCGCGTGCGGGCCCGCTTGGCGACGGCGCACACACCGCCGCCGTTTGATAGCGGCCACACGGTGCAGCAATTGCTGGTGACGGAAAGAGGCGTCACGCGGGTGGTCAAGGTCGAACAGATACAGTGGATCGAAACGGCGGACAATTACGTGGTCCTGCACACGGCAACCGAGCAGCCCTTGATGCGCCAGACGCTGGCGGGCCTGCTCGACAAGCTGGGGCCACGCTTCGTGCGCTGTCACCGGCGCGCAGCCGTGCAGATTAACTGGATCGACAGCGTGGTGGCACTCGAGAAGGGTGACTGCGAACTGGTGTTGCGCGGCGGTGCGCGGGCGCCATGCAGCCGCCAGTATCGCGCCGCTGTCATGGAACGGCTTTAAGCGGCAAGGGCAACAAAACCGCTGCCGTTGCGAATGCGGCCCGCCCCCATGCGTCGTCCTCGCGAACGCGGGGACCCATACTTACTCAAGCTGTGCATGGATCCCCGCATTCGCGAGGACGACGGTTTGAACGCCGCGTGCTGCTAGGGTACGTGCGTTGCATAGGGCGGGACAGACCCGCTTCGCCCCATCCCACACCCAGTTCGCCACATACGACTGGCCCTCTGGCATGCGTCGTTTTATTCTTGAACCGTCATCCACTTCCCCCCAGCTACCACCATGAACCCCACGCCAAACTCCCGCCTGTTCTTCCTCGACTGGGTCCGCATCCTGGCCTTCATGCTGCTCATTCTCTACCACGTGGGCATGTACTATGTGAGCTGGGACTGGCATGTCAAAAGCCCGTTCGCCAGCGACGCCATCGAGCCCTTGATGATGTTGTCCTCACCCTGGCGCCTCGGTTTGCTGTTTCTCATTTCCGGCGTAGCATCAAGCTTCATGCTCACCAAGATGACGCCAGGGCGCTTCATGCGCCAGCGCAGTTTTCGCCTCTTGGTGCCGCTGATCTTCGGCATGCTCGTCATCGTGCCGCTCCAGCCGTACTTCGAGGTCGTTGAAAAAGTCGCCTACCAGGGCAGCTTCACCGACTTCATGCGCTTGTATGTGACCGGCTACGGGGGCTTTTGCCGCAAAACCGATTGCCTGAGCCTGCCGACCTGGAATCATTTGTGGTTTGTCGTCTATCTGTTCGCCTACACCCTTGTGCTGGGTAGCCTGATGATGGCCCTGGGGAAGCGTTTCGACGCAATCGCCGACAAGCTCAGCATCTTCCTCAGCGGCTGGAAATTGATCGTCTTGCCAGTGGCTGTACTGGGAGTGGCGCGCATCTTGCTGCTGTCGCGCTTTCCTTCCACGCACAATCTGGTGGTGGACTGGTACAACCATGCCCAATATCTGCCCTTGTTCCTGCTCGGCGCGCTGATGGCACGCAACGGCGCAGTGTGGCAACGGATGGACGCGATGCGCTGGACTGCCCTGGGCCTGGCCCTGGCCAGTTGGGCCTGCGTGATCGTGTGGTTCTCGCTGCCCGAAACGATGACACTCGATCCGATGTTCCAGGACATACGCATGGGCATGCGCATCGTGTACGCCCTGTGCGCATGGTGCGCCATGGTCGCTGCCTGCGGCTTTGCCCACCGCCACCTGAACCACGACAGTGCTAACCGCCGCTATCTGACCGAGGCTGTGTTCCCGGTCTATATCGTGCACCAGACCTTGATCGTGGCGATGGCGCATCTGCTCAAGCCGGCCAAGCTGGCCCCCGGCATTGAAGGCTTGATTCTGGTGGTGCTGACCTTCTGCTTCAGCTTTGCCATCTTCGAACTGGTCCGACGCGTTGCGCTGCTGCGCCCCCTGTTTGGCCTGGGCCGCGCCCAAGAAACGCAAAAGCAGGCAGTGCTGATCGCAGTGCCTGCCCATGCAGTGTGACCTTGCGTGCGGCCGCGCTAGCCGCCGCACGCTAAGGCAGCCTAATTAGGCGTTTTTGCTGGTGCCCGAGGAGGCACCTGACTTGCCGCTGGCCGAGCCAGCACCGCTGCCAGCGGTAGCATGCGAAGAACCGCCCTGGGCGTTACCGCTCAGGTCACTTTGGGTGGAGCCCGACGAGCTGCCTTGGGCGCTGCCGCCTTGGCCGCTTTGCATGCTGGCGCCACCGTGCATATCGCTACTGCCATTGCCGCGCTGATAGCCGGCTGCCTGCATGAAGGGATCACTGAACTTGCGCATCGTTTCTTGCTGGTTGCGCATGCTGCGATCGGTTTCTTCCGAGGCTACGCGCTGCACTTCATCGGCCAGGGCGCGCGCGGTGCGGCTCGTTTCCTGAACGTGCTGTTCAGTGACGCGTGCCAGTTGCACCTGAGCGTCCGCAGCAACGCGCGAAATGTGCTGCTGGTAAGCGCGCAATTTTTCAGTGGCAGGCTGCGCACGCGAAGCGGCAGCGCTGATGACGTCCGTTTGGCGGTCGGCAGTGAGCACCTGATGGCCGGTTTGGGTGGCTTCTTCCAGCATGGTCTGGGTCAGCTGGATGTTCAAGTCGCACAGTTGCTGGAAGGACTGGAACAGCGATTTGGACATGTCGTTGAGGAAGGAAACCTGGGCATCAAGGTGGGTACGAACTGCCGGCGTTACGGAATGGGAGAAAGGAAACATGAGTACCTCTATATAAGTGTCGTTGCGAAGGAATGCGGCCGGGTCACTGGTGGGCTAATGCCTGCATCCAGGCGCTGCCGCTACACATGTGGTGGGCACCTGCAAGGCGCGCATTTCAGTGGAAACGCGACAGCAGGTGTTCAGCACAAGCGTCAAGGCTAGGGGCTTGGACCGGGCCGCGTTTGATGTGGATCAATGGTGCTCGGATCCCAGCAAAACGCTGCCCGAACTGGTGCATTTGGTGCTGCAATGCACCAAAAATTGGCGTTTTGCGGCACAAACACCACCGTTTTGCATGGCTCGGAAATTGCATCTGGTACACAACCTCATTGCGCAAAGGGCTACGCCATGCTGTTACGAAATGACCTGCTTCACTATGCCCTGCCCCGTCCGCGCACCGTGCGCATCCTGTGGATCGATAGTGCTCAGGCAATTGCCTATACTTTTGAACTGAACGCCCGCAGTGCCCATCCTCAATTGGTGGCGCTCAAGTCCCTGGTGGCCGATGTGCAGCAGCAGCGCGCGCAGTTGCTGTTGGTGGATCCGTATCTGGTGGAAGCCGACCCGGCCAGCCTCAAGCCCAGCCATCTGCAATTGCAGGCGCGTGCCTGGGCCATCGTCAGCGCCTTGACCGCCCAGGAGCCTGCCATCTACCAGCCGGCGGCGCGGGGCCGCCTGGTGGCCGACTACAGCGCCTTGCACGGCGTTTCCTACCCCTCGGTGTACCGCTATTTGCGGCGCTTCTGGGAGCGCGGCCAGAATCCGAATGCCTTGCTGCCGGACTATAAAAACTCTGGCGCGCCCGGCAAGACGCGCTCCGCCAGTGCGACCGTGAAGCGCGGACGTCCCCGCAAAGAGGGCAGCCATCCGGGCGTGAATGCCGATCCGAATGTGCGTGGCACCTTCAGCGTGGCCGTGGCGCGCTATGCGGCCACCCATTCCGCGTTTTCAAGGCGCGGCGCGTATCGCCAGATGCTGGAGGATTTTTTCAGGGCCGATGAACCGGAAGCCTTGCCGACTTTCGGTCAGTTTAACTACTGGATCGAGAAGGATGCTGCCGTGGGACGCGCGCGCATCTAGCCGGCGCAGGGCAGCGTGGGCGGGCCTTTGAGCTCGATGGTATTACCTTCGGGGTCGGCCAGATAGATGGACGGCCCCTCACCTTCCGCACCATAGCGTGATTCAAGCCCGCCTGCATGCACACCAAAGGCGGTCAGTTGCTCGCGGATGGCCGCTTCGTCGAAGGGTTCAACGCGAAAGCACAGGTGGTCCATATTGCGCCCTTGCGCTGCCGGCGCGGCCCC
>JBJMVX010000067.1:0-34053 GCA_045810445.1 Massilia sp. | reverse complement strand
GAATTCGTAGTACGCCGCGAGATTGGACAGCATCTGGAAGTAGAACTGGTTGCGCCTGTCCCAGCCCTTGACCGCGCCCGAAGCCAGCGACAGGTTGGGGAAGGCGACGATGCGGCGCGGGTCGAAAAATTCGATATGGCCCAGGCCATCGCATTCGGGGCAGGCGCCCATCGGATTATTAAATGAGAACAAGCGCGGTTCGAGTTCCTGCAGCGAGTAGCCGCAGGTATTGCAGGCGAATTTGTTGGAGTAGACGTGTTCATGGCCGCTATCCATTTCCAGCACCACGGCGCGGCCATCGGCCAGGCGCAGCGCCGTCTCGAAGCTCTCTGCCACGCGCTGCTTGATCTCCGGGTTGACCTTGACGCGGTCGATGACGACGTCAATGGTGTGCTTCTCGGTTTTCTTCAGCTTGGGCAGGTCGTCGATCTCGTAGATCTTTCCGGTGGCAGTGCCGCTCTGGATGCGAAAGCGCACAAAACCCTGGGCCTGCATGGCCGCGAACAGGTCCGAGTGCTCACCCTTGCGGTTGGCCACCACGGGTGCGAGGATCATCAGCTTGGTCTCGAGCGGCATGTCCAGCACGGCGTCGACCATTTGCGAGACGGTTTGCGCGGCCAGGGGATTTTCCGGGTGGTCCGGGCAGTAGGGCGTGCCCACGCGCGCGTACAACAGGCGCAGGTAGTCGTGGATTTCCGTGACCGTGCCGACCGTGGAACGCGGATTGTGCGAGGTGGCCTTCTGCTCGATCGAGATCGCCGGGGACAGGCCCTCGATCAGATCGACATCGGGCTTTTCCATCAGTTGCAGGAACTGGCGCGCATAGGCCGAAAGCGACTCGACATAGCGGCGCTGGCCTTCGGCGTACAGGGTGTCGAAGGCGAGCGAGGACTTGCCCGAGCCCGACAGGCCGGTGATGACGATCAGCTTGTTGCGGGGCAGATCGAGGTTGATGTTCTTCAGGTTGTGCGTACGGGCGCCGCGAATGCGGATCTGTTCCATGGGGTGTGCCTTAAACGGGTCAGCCTATAACTATAGCCGTGTTTCGATCGCGCCGTGCGCACCCGCAAGCTTGCTATGAGCATGGAGGGCGGCTGGCGTATTGAGATTGCTCAAAATTGCGGGCGCGTTTTAATACTGTATATAATACCAGTATTCAATGCCGTCGACCAAGGGATGACGAGTGCACAATATCCAGCCGCAAGTCGGAATGGCTGACATATAATCCTCGTCTGGCAAAAATTATCGTGCCGCAGTGGCCACTGCGGTCCTACAGGAGTAATACATGGCATCAGTGAACAAAGTCATCATCGTCGGCAACCTGGGGCGCGACCCCGAGATCCGCTACATGCCGAGCGGTGACGCTATCGCCAACATCGCTGTGGCAACTTCGTACAAATCGAAGGACAAGAACACGGGCGAGCAAAAAGAGCTGACCGAATGGCACCGCATTTCCTTTTTCGGCCGCCTGGCTGAAATCGTTGGCCAGTACCTGAAAAAGGGTTCCTCGGTCTACGTGGAAGGCCGTCTGCAGACGCGCAAGTACACCGACAAGGATGGCGTGGAAAAGTACGCGACCGACATCATTGCAGAAACCATGCAAATGCTGGGTGGTCGCCAGGGCATGGGCGGCGATGGCGGCATGGATGACGGCGGCTATGACGCCCCGGCCCAGCAGAGCCGTCCGGCTCCGCGCCAGGCGCCTCCTGCACCGGCGCCGCGTCCGGCACCGAAACCGGCGCCAAACTTCTCGGACATGGATGACGACATTCCGTTCTGATTCAAGGACCGATCAGGAAAAAAACAAAGCCCGCAGTGCACGCTGCGGGCTTTTTTCATGTTGGCGCCTATTTCTTTGGTGGCACGGCAGTGACCAAGGTGGCCAGGCCGCGCGTCGCCGAATAGAACGAATGGGGCGGCCGTACCGGAAATGCGCCGGAATTGTCGACAATGCCACCGACGCCGCTGCCCGCATAGTATTGCGCGCTGCGGTTGATGATGGCGATCTCGGCCGCGCTCATGGGCGTTTCCGACAAGCCGATGAAGAGCGCCCTGAACGATTTTTGGCTGGTGTTGACGTCCGGCGTACGGCGCCCGTACACACGCTGGATATCGTCCATCGTCACCACGGCCGTTTTATTGCGCGGCAAAATTTCCCCAAAGTTTGGGCGAACAGCAGGGTCCGGGATGACCCGCAGTGGGCTCACTCCCGAGGCCGGTAACAATCCCATCAGATAGAGCTCGAGGTCGGCATATTGGCGTCCGTGGTAATCGCCGCCATCGGCCGCCATCGCCACCTTGAAGTCGCCATTCGATTGCTCTTCCAGAAATAGCCCATTGCCCATTTGCCCAAGCAAGCTGCTGGGGGAGCCGGTGTGGACAGCCATGTCCGCGCCCGAGAGCGCATCGCGCGTGAGCATCAGTTGTGGCTTGTTCAGGTAAAAGCCCCACTGGTGCCCGATCTCGTGGTTTGCCATCGGCGCAAATATGCTCGAATGGAACTCGATCACCTGCTGCAGTTTGCCGTGGCTGCCGTAGTGCGCGGTGTTATCGATGATGGGGAAATTGATACCCTGTACCTGCGATTTCACGCTCAGGTGATCTGGCAAATTGTAGTAGGTAATATTGTCGAGTGTGAATACGCCCTGGATATCGAACAAGTCGTCATAGTTGGCGTAGACAACGGTCGAGACCGCCTGCATGTAGTCGCCTTTGTTGCGGTATGTTGGCATGACCACGTTGACCATATGCGAGGCCGCGTACAGCCCTTCAGCGACCTTCTGCGCCGGTGCGGCGAACTGGCGACCGACCACGCCCAGTTCAAGCGTGGGGATGACCGGCGTGCGAGAGTCCAGCAGTGTCCCATGGGCGTCGCGCGCAATGATGTTGTAGGGGAGTTGATCCACGCTGTGGTCGTGAAAGCGCAGCGAGGGCGTCATCCCGGTGGTGAGCGTCCTGCTGTAGACGCCGTCGTTGGCCACCTTGTCGCCATGGGTGCCGTCGTCGTAGAGCTGGTCTTCAATCACGGTGGGTACCTGGCTGCCGTCAAACCAATGGTCGAAGTGGCTCGCATAGAGCGTAAAGCCCTTGCCCGCTGCCGTCACTTCGATGGTGAAGGGACTGGTCTTGAATTCATCGTCGAAAAAGGCGCGCGGCGTCATGCGCATGTTGACGATGGCGTACTGGTCCGAGATGGCATCGGTCTCGACGTAAATGGTGTCGTTGGCCGAGATGGCCGCGGTGGTGTAAATATTGCCCTCGAGCGTGCCGTTGGCGCCAGACACGTGTTTGATCACGTAACCGGGTTGGACCTGCACCGTGAAAGAGGCAGTCTTGCCGGCTTCGACCACCACACTGGGTGGCGAAATGCTGGCACCCGCGTCATGCTGGGTGCCCAGTGCAAAGACGGTCGAGGCCTGGCCTGATGAGCCGCCGCTGTAGTCGACCTTGCTGCCGCCGTCACCGCCACTGCAGGCGGCCAGGGTCAGCGCCACGCTGGCCAGGCCAAGTAGGCGTTTCAACAATATATGCATGTGGCTGCGCTTCCAAAGAAAAAATCAAGCGGGCAGCTTACCTGTTCAATTGACCAAATAGCAATGAAAATATTATCAAAAAATTATGCTTTGCGCATGGACGCGGCGCCCTGTATCTGCGCAGTCACTTCAGGATGATCAACAGTAAGTTACAAAATCGACAAACTTGTCGTAGAATGCGAAAGTGATCATTTGGCAACATTGCCGCCTGCGCCTGGCGCAGTTTTTCGCCCCACCTACCGAGGATGCCCCTATGTTTGACACGCTGTGTTCGCGCTTGAAAGCGCTCTTGCTGGCCTTTGCCATGGCCGCCTTCGCGCTACCGGCGCACGCCGACCTTGGCAGCGTGCGTAGCGTGCTCGCCGAACGCATGGGGGCGAAAAAAATCCCGTTCACGCCGTCCGCTGTCCAGGAAACCCTGATCAAGGGCCTGTATCGCTGGGAACAGGGACCAGGTACCGGCGTGGTGTTTGTCAATGACGCGGTGACCTTGATGTTGGCTACCAATAGCGTGGTCGTGACCGACTGGATGCAGCCGGTGCGCAATCCCCAGCCCATCAGCGAGGCCGAGAAAGGCGAGCTGCTCAAGGAAATGGTGCGCAATATCCGTTTCGAGAAACTGATCAAGATCGAGCAGGGCACGGGCAAGACCAAGCTGCTGCTGGTGTCGGCCTTTGACTGCCCCTACTGCATCAAGTTCGAGCGCATGCTGGCCAGCGCTGGCGACAAGGTCGATGCCACCATCTACATCTTGCCGGGCACCTTGAACTGGCGCGAGAACGCGCGTGCGTCGACCGTGCGCAATATCTGGTGTGCCAATGACAATGCGCGCCTGTGGCGCACAACCCTGGTCAAGGCTAGCCAGAGCTATGGCAATCTGCCCAATGGCAGTTGCGACCTGGGTGCTCAGCAAGTGGACGACTTGATGATCATCTTGCAGACCCAGTACGGCAAATTCGGTTTTCCCGCCATGGTGTTTGCCGATGGCAGCAAGGATACGGCGGCGCAGGAGCTGCCCGTCTTCAAACAGCAGTTGCAGCAACGGTCGGGCAACGATTTCTGGGCCGAGGCCAATGCCGACAAATATGCGCAGTTCCGCGCCTCGGCCGCCGCGGCAGACACGCCGGCCGCCAACCCGCTCAAGGGCTTGTTCAAGCGCCTGGGCGTCAAAGACAAACACTAAGCCCGCTCACTTTTCAAGGATGCTCATGACCACTTCATTGCCCCTTTCCCGCGCTGCTCTGTGCGCCGCCGTTGCCGCCGCTGTCCTGCTGACCGCCTGCGGCAAGAAGGAGGCTGCGCCCGCCAGCGCCGCCCAAGCCGCGGCCTCGGCCAAGCAGCCCTTCGATCCGCTCGGCCCGAAAGTGCTGGAAGACATTCCGCCGCTGGCCGCAGGCGCCAGCCAGTTCAAATGCATTCTCGACCCGGTCAATTACCAGCTCGACCTGAGCAATATGGGCCGCAATGCCGTGGTCAGCCTGCCGCGCATCGGTGCCCTGCAGATTGCCAGCGATGCCTTGCTGCTGGACGCCGCCTCGGCCGAGGACGCCAGCGCGCGCATCATGCTGGCCAAGCCGGAATACAAGCGCGTGCCGCCGAAATGCGCGCCGTACGCCTTGTCCACCCGTGACGTCAAGCTCGATCAGAGCACGCCGGTGTCGCTCTACAAGGTGCTCGACGGCGGGCGCGACATGGCTTACCTCTACTACGCAGTGTCGCAAGCGAAGCCGTCCTATCCTTTGGTGGCCAAGCAGCTGTTTTCGGAATACAGCGCCGAAGCCGATACCTTCAAGCGCGAAGAATTGTTGAAGAAAATAACCACCGTCATCGATAGCAATATCAAGGACGCGGACGGCAAGCGCCTGCTGATGTTCGAATTCGAAGGCAAGCTTAGTCATTACGATACGGCCAGCAAAAGCTTCCCGGTCGCGCTCGAGCGTTTCAACATCGGCCCAAGTTCCTTTGTCAGCTGGCGCCGCGACAGTGCCGACAAGCCCGATACGGGCAGTTATCGCCTCAGCTTCGATATGGGCAATCACAAGGACCTGAACTATGTGCTGGCCGACGAGACGGCTGCGCGCGCGCTCGAAGGCAAGGTCACCGAGCGTGCGGCAGCAGCGCATTCGGCCTACGCACCGGTGGCCATCCGCGCCTACGGTCAGGCGGTCAAGGCAGCCGAAGAGGGCGAAAACAAGATGATCATGGTGCGCCTGGTGCAAATCGACGTGCTTGAACGCGACACGCTGCACAAGGATGGCGACCTCACGCCCTTATTGAGCATCAACCTGCGCTAAGGAACCCAGGGGCTCGATGGCCAATCCGCAGCCATGGCTGCGGATTTAAATGATTCAAAAAAATCAAGAATTGACAAGAATCTGTATCATATTTCCCGCCCTTCAGTAACATCCGGGGCTTTATGTGCCGGTATAAATTGCCAAAAAGCTCATCAGAAGTGATAAACTATCAACCCCAATTTCCTACCAGGAGTTTTATGCAGCGTTTTTCCTTTGCCGTTCTCGCCAGCGCTTTATCGACTTTGCTGGTCTGCAGTGCGGCGCAAGCTGGGGTATGGAATTCGACGGATCTGTTCACCTCGAACTCGATGGGCTCCAACCAGGTCAGTCATTACGCAGCCAACGGCGCTTTTATTGATTCCTTCAATGTAGGCGGTACCGGAGGCGACGTGCGCGGCATGGCCTTCGACCAGAATGGCTGGATGTATGCGGTGCGCTCGGTCGGCAGCGGCCTTGGCGTGACGGCGATTGACAGCAATGGCGTGGTGCACGGCCAATATTCGGCAGCCAGCTATGTGATGGGGAACATTTCCTACGGTTCGATCGCGATAGCCAACGACGGCAAGTTTTACGTCGCCAGCCAGGACAGCCTGATCGCGTTTACGCCCGGCGTTGCCCAGGGCACCGCCATCTATACCAACAATCAGGTGTTTGACGTCAAGGCCCTGGCCAATGGCAATCTGATGGTGCTCTCCGCCTATGCACTCGACGAAATCAGCCCTAGCGGCGCCCTGGTGCACCATATCACCACGCCGCGCCTGGTCGATGCGCGCGGCCTGGAATATGACGCGGTGAGCAATGACATCTTTGTGACCATGCTTGGCTACACCGGCCATTCCTTCGAGTTGATGCGCATTGACGGCAGCAGCGGCGCCCTCGAGGCCAGCACCAGTTTTTGGTATGGCAATGATCTCTTGCTGACCGCCGATCACCGTTTGCTGGTCGGTAGCCGCACCCAGGCGCCAGGCTATTTCAATACCAACCTGCAGGCAGGCGGCAGTCTCGGCACGCGCGATCAACTGTTTGTTTCCCAATATGTGCAGGCTGTCTCGGTACCTGAGCCGGGCAGCGTCGCCCTGCTGCTCGCTGGCGTAGCGGCCCTCGCGTGGGCACGTCGGCGTCAGGCACGCAGCTAAGACGACGACGTGAAGGCGCAGCGCGCCCTCCCCTCGGCCCCATCACGCCATGCGCGTCATGGGGCTTTTTCTTGCAGTATCGCTGGCGTGGCCTGCACCATGTCGCGCGCCCGCAGGCGCAGCACCCAAATGCTCGCCGTCAGGGCCAGGCCGGCTGCGATCCAGCCGTTGGTGCCGTAGTGGCTGATATGCCCCGCGCTGTCGCTGCTGAGGAACTGTCCACCGATCCAGGCCCCCAGTCCGGTACCCAGTTGCTGGATGGCCGAGTTTACGCTGAGGAAGGCGCCGCGCTGGGCAGGCGCAGGGATGGTCGAGAGCAAAGCTTGCATGGGGATATTCCTCGCTGCCATGGAAGTCATGAACATCACAAAGGCCACGACAATGAACACCATGGGCATGGGCACCAGGTGGGTCAGCAACATCGCCGGCACGATGGACCACAGTACGGCAAAACGGAACATGCGCAGCGCACCGATGCGGTCGGCCAAGCGTCCCAGCCAGCGCGAGGTGAGCAGGGTGGCAGCGCCGCCAGCCAAGTAAATCCAGGTCATGTCCACTGGGCGCACGCCCAGGTTGCCCACCAGCGTAGGCGCGATGAAGGGAATGATCATCATGGAGCCGAGCATGTTAATGCCCGAGAGCAGGAAGGCGTCACGCTGGCGCTGCACGCTGAACAAGCCCAGCAAATCGGGGATGATGTCAGCCAGGCGGCGCGGGGTGGCAGCCAGGTGGGCATCCAGGCGCGGCATGATGCGCGCGGCCACGCCCCAGATCACCGCCGAGAAACCCACCAGCAAGATGAAGGGCGCTGACCAGTTGTAATGGGCGCCCAGCATGATGCCGGCTGGGACACCAGCCACGGCTGCCATGCCGAACGAGGTCATGACGATGCCCGAGGCGGCGCCGCGCCGCTGCGGAGGAATCACGTCGGCAATGATGGCCATGGTCAGGGCCGAGAGCACGCCGCCAGTCAAGCCGGCAAAGGCGCGCGCCACCAGCAAGGCGGAGAAGGTGGGCGCCAGTGCGCAACCGAGGTTCGACAGCGCGAACAGGCAAAAGGTCACCAGCAGCAGGCCCTTGCGCGAAAAACGGTCGATGTAGGTGGCTGCAAACAGGCCCGACAGGCCAGCGCACCAGGCATACACGGACACGGCGCCCGAGATGGCAGCCGGGTCCACGGAAAAGGCACGCATCAGTTGCGGCGCCAGCGGCATCATGACCATGAAGTCCATGATCACGGTGAATTGGGTGAAGGCGAGCAGCCACAGCAGCATGCGCTCGCGCTTGGGTTCGAGCAGGGTTTCCGTCATGGAGACTTTCATTTGTCGAGGTTGGCGATGTCGTGCATCGCGCGTTGCAGGATACCGATGATACGGCCCAGTTTTGCGTCGTCATGCGGGCCGCTTCGGGCCTGTTCGATGACGACTGCTTTCAGTTCGTGCATGACGCTGCGCAGGCCACCGCGGCCGCCGTCGCCGGGGCGGTGCAGGCGCTCGAGCACGGCATCGACCAGCTGGCGGTTTTCCTCCAGAAAGGCCTGGCCTTCAGGCGTGATGGTGTGCAGCTTTTTGTTGCCGTCGGCCGAGCTGTCGATATGGCCCAGGTCCAGCAGCATGGCCAGCAAGGGGTAGATGGCGCCCGGGCTGGGCGAGTAGCCGCCGCCGGCCAGTTGTTCTATTTCCTTGATCAATTCATAGCCGTGGCGCGGCTTTTCTGCGATCAGGTGCAGAACCACGTAGCGCATGGCGCCAGCGTCGAACATCTTGGGACCACGGCCGCCGCCATGGTGGTGGCCGTGCATATGCATGTGGAAACGGTGATGACCGCGCAGGAATCGGAACATGGTGTTTCTCCTTAAGATATAACGTAATACGATATATCTTAACTTGTTTTTTCAGAATTGCAAGCGCCAATTGCAGCAGGCGCGAAGCGTGGCATTACTTTCTGTTTACGGAAGTTGCCAGATGGGCGACCATGGCGATGAGGAGGGGGTGGCATGTTCGTGAAACTGGCTTGCACATTGTTAATGGCGGTGGCGACGATGAGCGCGCGCGCCGAGGACATCACCTTGACCAATGGCGAGTGGAAGCCCTTTCTGTCCGAACATTTGCCCTATTCAGGCGTGCTCTCACGCATAGTCAGCGAAGCCTTCGCGCTGGAAGGGGTGAGCGTGCACTATGTCTTTCGCCCCTGGCCGCGTGCGCTGGCCGAAGCGCGCAACGGCAACGCGCAAGGCTCGCTGGTGTGGAGTGTGGGCCGGCCCGATTCGGCGCGCATCCGCGATTTTTATTTCAGCGACGTGGTCTATGATTCCAAATCGGTTTTTTTCCACCGTAAGGATTTTGCATTTCATCTGAACCAGCTGGCTGACCTGGCCAACTATCGGATTGGCGCCGTGGCCGGCTACGAGTACAGTTTCGAAGATCTTCCGGGTGTTCACCTGGACCGCGCAGCCACTGACGAACTATGCATGCGCAAGTTGCTGGCCGGCCGCTTCGATGTGTTTCCGTCCAGCCTGCACGTGGGCATGTATATCCTGCGCACCCAGTTTTCGGCCAGCGAGGCGGCGCAGATCACGGTCAGCCCCGTGACCTACAACACCTCGCGTTATCACCTTATTTTGCCGCGCGCCTTGGCCGGCAGCCCGCGTCTGATGCAGCTGTTTAACAAGGGATTGCGGCGCTTGAAAGAGAGCGGCCGCTATGCGCAATACCTGGCCGATCTCGACGCCGGGAAATACTGATCAGGCGCGCACCGAAATGCGCAAGCTGGGCGTCTGGTCGAGCTGGTCCTCCGCGCGCCGGCCGCGATTGCGGCGCCGTCCCTGCGGGGCGCGCGTGTCGAGCGTGGTGGGCTGTTCGGCGCCGCGCCGGTCGCCCACCCGCCGGTTACCCAGGCTGCGCCGCTCCACATCGGGCGCAAGCGGTCCCAGCGGTGCGAGCACCGGACTTTCAGCCGCAGTCAGTCGCGGGCGCATGGCTCCCACAGGCGTGTGCGGTATCGGCACGCGCTCGAGGTAGCGAGTAATTTTCATCGGAAACATACACAACATGAGAAGGGTGGTAACACGTCTTATAACGGCAAACTTGTCGTTTACTTTAAACGGCCCCTGTCCTGGCGCCCTGCCGACGCGCAATGGGCAAAGGCGGTATCATTCCCGCAGCACATTCTGAAAGGTTGCTGCATGCTGCAAACACCGTCGTCCTTCACCCCGCTCGTCGCGCCACAAACGCACGCGCATCCCCTCAATTTCGTGTTCCAAGGCAGTCAGTTGCTGCTTGGCGAAACAGATTTTTCCTTTCCCACACTGGCCGATCTGGGCACGCTGGGCGGGCCCATGCAACCGGTGGGCATGCTGGGCGAGCGCTATTGCCAGACGACCTGGTGCGAGCGCGACACGCCAGCGCCGGCCGGCTTTGCCTGGCACAGTTTGCGCGGCTTGTTTTTTGGCGACTTCGATGACGACCTGGCCGGCGTAGCTGCGCGTGCAGTGCAGATTGCCGAGTGGGCACGCACCCATCGCTACTGCGGCGCCTGCAGTGCACCGATGAGCGTGCTCGGCCACGAGCGCTGCTTCAAGTGCACGGCCTGCGGCATGATGGCCTATCCGCGCATCTCACCGGCGATGATGGTGTTGATCCGCAAGGGCGACCATGTTTTGCTGGCCATGCACACGGCCTCGCCCGCCAAGCGTTTCACGCCGCTGGCCGGTTTCCTGGAAGCGGGTGAATCGATCGAGGAAGCCGTGCACCGCGAAGTGTTTGAAGAAGTCGGCCTGCGCGTGAACAATCTGCAGTATTTCTCCAGCCAGTCCTGGCCCTTCCCGCACTCGCTGATGATTGCCTTCACGGCCGACTATGTGTCGGGCGAAATCCGCGTCGATGAAAGTGAAATTTCCGAGGCACGCTGGTTCGGCCCCGGCGACAAATGGCCGGAACGGGTGAAGAATCTTTCCGTGTCGAGCCTGATTGTCGACGCGCATCGGCCGGCTTAGCTCGCTTGATGGGGCGGCGTGCGCATTTGCACGGTGTGCTTCATCAGATTGAACCAGAAGGGCGCGCCAAACAGGGCGGTCGAGGCGGTGAGCAACCAGCCTGCCACGTTCAGCAGCAACTGGCTGTCCAGGCGCGGTGGAAACTGTTGCCAGCCGATCGGCAATTGCCACAGTGCTTCAAGCGCGCGCGGATCCGCTGTGGCCGTGATCTGGGCGGCCAGTGCCGGGTGCTGCCACAGGGATTTGAACAAATGGATGCTGTCGATATTGAACAGCATTGCCAGGCCCAGCGAGAGCACCAGACTGATGAACATGGCGCGCCGCTTATAGGCTGCCGCCACCACTTCCATGCGGCTATCGAACCAGCCAGCCAGCGCCCCCTGGAAGGCTGCAAGGTCACCCTGGGCCCGCTGGTAGATGCCTTGCAGGGCGCGCCTTAGCTGACTGTCTTGCAAGGCATCGATATCGCGCCCCAGTTGGTCCAGATCGCCCGGAATCGACTGGATGGCATCGACCAGGGCAATGGCAAAATGGTCGGGCTTGATGTAGGCAGGCAAGCTGGTGGCGGCATGCGGGTTGACCAGCGCATGGTCGTACACCGCGCGCGCCAGGCCCATGAACTGGGCATCGCCCAGCATGTTCTTGATGCCGGAAAACAGGCAGGCTGCGCGCAGGCGCAGCAGCGAGGCAATGCCTTCCTGCAGGGCACTGACGATCAGCGCCACCGAGGCGTAGCAAAAGGTCAGACCAACCACTACTTCCAATACCGTGCTGCCGAACATGATGAACTCCCGCGGGCCGTGATATGCCTACGCTAGTCCAGAGCTCGTTCGGCCGAGGCCGCCTGTATCAAGAGTGTCAGCGTTTGAGCAGGCCGCGAATCGCCGACTTGAGCTTGTCGCGTGCCTTTTGCCGCACCACGGCGCCCGAGATGCTTTTGTTGTCCACGCGCCAGGCGATGGCGTCCCAGGGTCCCTTGAGGCTTACGGGAACGGTGTTGTCCGTCATGGCCAGCGTGCACGCGAGTGTGTAGTCGACCTGCTCGCGCGCAAGGTCGATGTCGCCAGCGCCTGAGACATGGAACAACTTGGCGCGCGCCGACAAGTCCGCGTTGTGGGCCACGCCGTTGGCAATGGTAAAGCTCGCCGCCAACTGGGCAAAGCCGGTTTTCTGGCTGCTGTCGACCTGGCCTTCCCCCATCTTGGCGCCGATGACCATGGACGCCAGATCAATGCCGTTGACGGCGCCGTCGGCCAGGCGCAGCGAGGCGGTGCCGGCCAAGCCCTGGCGCATCTGAGCGGTGCTGGTGCCTTCGGTGTTGACGTCGATTTGCACATCACCCTTGCCATCGATGGGCGACTTGCCCAGCATATCGTGCAGCAAGGCACCAACCTTGATGGCCTTGAGCGTTTGCACGAAGGTGATGTGGGGCGTGCTGGCGCTGCGAGTGAAGTCCAGCGCGAAGGAACCGTTGCCGTTGCCGCCGTACAGGTCGGCACCTATCGGTTGCAGCACGAATTTGCCCGCGTCCGAGCGCAGTGCGGCGCGCACATTGGTCGCGTGCATGGTGCCCACTTTCAATTCGCCCACATGGATGCCACCGCTGGCGCGCAGCATGGACAGCGGCGACAGGTCGAAAGCATCACCGGCCTCGACTGGGGAAGGATCGTCCGGCGCGGCGTCCGGCACCAGCCGGCCCTGGTAACGGCCCAGGTCGACCTTGTCGATATGCAGCGTCAGGTGGTAGGCCGCCGCGCGCAGGCCAGCCTTGATGTCAAACACGCTCTCGTCCAGTTTTCCCTTGAGGTCGGTTTCGAATTCGTCGCGGTCAAGGTCCACGTCGATCTGGCCCTTGAGCTTGACCTTGGCGTCGGTGGGCGATACGTCCAGATTGGCTTCGAAGTCGGTGAAGGCCACCCGCCGCAACTCGCGGTCGGGCAGGAAATTGCTGCTCATCGTGATAGCCGTGGCGATCGCCGGCTTGTTGGCGCGCAGGTTGGCCGAGAGGGCCACGTGACCGGGCGCGCCGCGCGCGATGGCCCCCGATTCGATGTTCAGGTGGCTGATGTCGAGCTGGCGACCGGTCTTGCGGTCGTCAAATTCCAGGCGCGCATTGGTGACGCGAATGCTGTCAATGGCCACGCTGAGGGTCCCGCGGGAAGGTTCTGCGGTGCTGGCGGGCTTGGCGCCGGCAGGCGGGCCTGCGGTCAGGTCGCCGGTACTCATGCTGCCATCGGGAAAACGAATTACCTTGGCGTGCATGCCCTTGATATCGATACGGTCGAGCACCAGCTCGCGGCGCAGCAAGAGCGGCAGCAGCGATACCGAGACCTGGGCACTGTCGATGGCGGCAAATTCGCCCTTGCCGCCCACGTCGGACAGGCTGACCTTCCCGAGGTTGGCGCCCACGCGCGGAAACAGGGTGAGCGTAATCTTGCCGGGAATGGCCAGGGTGCGCTGGTGGCGCTCGCGCACCAGGCGGATGACGTCGTCTTTGTAATTGTTGGGGTCGACCGTTGCGCTGATGATGAGGGCGGCAGCAAGCAGAACCAGCAGGATGGCGCCCGCCGCCATCGCGGCCAACTTCAGATATCGGGGCATGTCATTCAAGCGCTGGAGAAAGTGCCCGAGTGTAGCATTGCCACCCATTCTCCAAGGCAAAAGAGTGCGCAACTGTGGCTTTTTGAAAACGGTCATACTTTTATGCAATCTGGATATCGCTATACTGTCGCCATGCCGCTGATCTGGAACACGAACCCGCCTGATATTGTCCTGGCCGAGGCAGCCCGCCTGGGCCGTCCGGTGCTGCTGTATTGGGGCGCCACCTGGTGTCCGCCATGCAACCGCATCAAGGCGGGTGTGTTCGCGCACCCGGCCTTCGAGGCGCTGGCGAGCCAGTGCGTGCTGCTCCATCTCGATGGCGATGCCGTGGGTGCCCAGCGGCCGGCCGCGCGCCTGCATTTGCGCAGCTACCCGACCCTGGTGCTCTACCGTCCCGATGGCAATGAAATCACCAGATTGCCCTGCGAGCTGGCCCCGGAACGCTTTCTTGCCCTGCTGGCGTTGGCGCTGACTGCACCGTATAGCGTGGCCGAATCGCTCAGTGCAGCCTTGTCGCGCGAACGGCCCCTGGCCGACGCTGAATGGCAGTTGCTGGCCAGTTATTCCTGGGACACCGATGAGCGACAGGTGCTCAAGAGCCTGGATCTGGCGGCCACCTTGACCAGCCTGACCCGCGCCTGCAATCTGCCGGAAGCCTTGTTGCGGCTGCAATGGCATGCCCTGCACGCCGCTGCGGTCTCGGGCAAGGGCGGCATCGATCAACAGGCTGCCATCGACAGGCTGGTGAGCACGCTGGCCGATCCGCTGGCAGTGCGTGCCCACTACGACATCGTGTGCGACCAGGCCGTAGGTCTGCTGCGTTTCCTGACC
The DNA here is from genome assembly GCA_045810445.1 of Massilia sp. Taxonomy (GTDB): domain Bacteria; phylum Pseudomonadota; class Gammaproteobacteria; order Burkholderiales; family Burkholderiaceae_D; genus Telluria_A. The sequence goes on along the minus strand of JBJMVX010000067.1, from coordinate 19,664 downwards.
GTTCCAGATTCGCCCCAGCGCCTGCAATTGGCAGCTGCCTGGTCGCAAGCCCTGATCGGTATGGAACAGGACAGCACCCTGAACCTGGCCGATCAACTTGCTGCCCTGCGCACGCGGGTGCGCCTGGCGCGCCTGGGGTTGCCGGCCCCTGACATCGAGGTGCTGGCGCTGGCGCGCGTGTCTGCAGCATTGCAAGCAGCAAGCGGTCCGGCCCTGCGTCACCAGATCGTCAATACGGCAGCGGGCCTGCTGTCCGATGCAGGCTTGCTGGCCGATGCCGAGCGCGTGTTGTTTGCCGAATTGCCGCGTTCGCATGCGCCGTATTTCTTCATGCATAGCCTGGCGGCCATCGCCAAGAAACGCGGCGACCCGGCTGCGGCTTTGCAATGGTATAAACGTGCCTGCGATGGCACGCCGGGCGGCGCCACTGGTTTGCAATGGCGCGCGACCTATCTGCAGGCGCTGCTCGATTTTGCGCCGCTGGACATGGCGCGCATCGACAGCTGCGCCAATCACTTGCTGCGACAGGTAGCGGCACTGGGCATGGATGCAGCTTGCCAGCGCAATCGTAGCCAGCTCGAACGGGTGGCTAGCCGCTTGCCCGCGAGCGAAGACAAGCAGGCGGCCGTTGGCGCGCTGCGTCAGCTCATCACTGGCCTGCTGCAAGAATAATCGAGCCTGCCGGGGAACCTGTTCCGCATCGACCGCTCCAATGGTGTTTGGAGCAGTTCATGGAGAGACCGGTCTTTTCCAGCGATGTGCCACGTGCGCAATTTGAACAGGTGAGGCCCATGCTTGAAGCGGCACGGCGACGCACGCGGCCGCGCAAGCATGACCTTTACGATGTATTTTGCGCTGTGCTGTATTTCATCCGCAGTGGTGCGGCCTGGCGCAGCATGCCGTCCGGGTTCCCGCCGTGGCGCACCGTGCATGAATACTTCACCCAATGGACTACCAGCCGCGCAGGGGAAAGTTCCCTGCTCGAGCAAGCGCTACACGAACTCGGACGGGAGGGCGATATCGATAAACTGAAGGACTTGCTCAGGCCGCGTTGATCAAGGCGGTGTCGTGGTGGCTGGCGCTTCGCCGGCTGCTGGTGCAGCGGCATCTGCTGGTGGCGCTGCGGGCGTCGCTTCCGGCGCAGCAGCAGCGGTTGTCGCCGGTGCTGCCGCAGCTGGGCTGGCCGGCGCCGCAACATTGAATTCCAGCTTTTCCTTGCCCAGGGTGAAAACACCCACGCCTTCGCCCAAGGCGTCTGGTGCGGGATCGGCCAGTCGTGTGCAGCTTTGGGTATCGACCTGCATCACTTCGGTGCCCGAGCGCAGGGTGTACACGCCGTCGCCATTGGAAAACAGTTCGACGGCCACATCGTTCTTGCCGACCTTGGTGAACGGCATCGCGCGCTGGCAGTCCGGGTAGCGCGAGCTGACCACGGTGAGCGTGATCGTGTCCTTCCAAAAGTATTCCTGCTCGGCGCGCACGGTGATGGCGTGGTCGCGCGTATCGCTGATGTGATAGCTGCCCGATTGCTGGATGCATCCGGTCAGCAGCAGCGGTGTCAGGAGGAGCAAGGTCTTGCGCATGTTGGCGTTCCCGGAAAGCGGTAGCGCCAGTATAGATCAGAACTCGGTGCCTATGGTCACTGCCATGACCCGGTGGCGGGGCACCGGCAGGGACGAGCGAAATTCGGGCGAGCGGCGGGTCACCTTCCATTGCAGGAACCAGGGACCATGGCTGTCGCTGCGGGTGTTGGGGAAGTCGATGCGGGTGCCGAACACCAGGTCGTGCACCAGGCTGCGGTGCGACACGCCGCTGTCCTCATGCAGCAGGCGACCGTCGAGAAAGATGTTGTAGGCCACTACCCTCGCTTCCACGCTGCCAAAGGCGGTGCAGCGCAGCCAGGGCACCAGGCAGGAGCTCAGGGCTGCATCCTGGGCGCGCAGCTTGTTGCTGATGCCGGGCGGCGGCGGGGAGACGGTTGGCAAGTCCTTGCCAATCACGATGGCCAGGCCAGCTGCGGCATAGGTTTGCAGGTTGCCGGCAGCCAGACGCCAGTAGCTTGCCGTGTTCAGGCGCACGTCGTGGCCCAGGTCCAGTGACATGGCGTCGAGCGCGGTGCGTCTTTCGGCACTGGCCAACAGGCCTACGGTGCCGCCGATCTGTTGGTCCCAGCCTTGGGGCGCGTTGCGGTCCAGCAGTTGGTGGATCAGTTTTTGGGTGGGTTCCGCCAGCGACCAGCGGCCAGTGACGCCGATCTGGCTGCTCAAGGTGGTCAGGCTGCGCTGGTCGGGCGAGAGCAAGGTCCAGCTTTGTTCCAGGTACAGCAGCCCGGCCCACGGGCGGTCTTGCGGCTGAGGTGAGGCGATCGTGATATCGCGTGGTGTGTACATCAGCTGCCCGACATTGGTCTGGGTGGTGAGCAAGGTCGCGTCGCCGCAGGCAAGCCAGGCGCACACGCTGGCAGTGAGTTGTTTGGTGCGCGCGCCGCGTCTGTCGTCCGTATGCTTGGCCGACCATTGCACCCCGTTCGTGTAGAAGCGGTCGGTGCCGAAATGGGCATCGTTTTCAAGGGTAAAGAAATGCACTTCCTGCGGCGCTGCAAGCGCCTGGGCGCATGCCGCAGCCAGCGCGGCGGCGAGGAAAAAACGAGACGGATGCGGATGCGACGACATGGCTGGCAACGCCTTGTGCTGAACTGTCGAGTTCGATTGTAGGCGTCGACATTGGCCAGGCGTTGGGGCGGATCAGCCTATCGCTTCTTGCGCCAGAACTTGTCGAGCAAGGGCTTGACACTGGTCCCATGCACAATGATCGAGAGCATCACCACCACGATGGTGATCTGAATCATCGGATGCGTGAGATGGCGCGGAAGCCCGTGGTTGATGGCGAACATCAGGTAGTAGATGGAGCCAATGCCGCGCACGCCGAACCAACTGATGATGGAACGCACGCGCATTGACGTATCCGAGCCGAGCAGGCCAAGCATCACGCTCAGCGGTCGCGCCACCACGAACAAAAACACGGCCATACCGACGGTTTGCCAGTTCCAGTTCTGCAGGGATACCATGCCGCCCAGCAGCAGCACCAGGGTCAGCTCGGACAGGCGCTCGATGTGTTCCTTGAAAATCAGGGACTCGGCGCTGACCGTCGGCGTTTCAGGTAGCGGCGAGCTGGCGGGGCTTTCCTGGACCAGCAATCCCTGGCGGTCCTTGTGGGCGCCGGCCAGTCGGAGCTCGGTATGGCGTAGCACGACGCCGGCAAAAAATACCGCCAGAAATCCCCAGGTCTGGCACAGCACGCACACACCGTACACAAGGGCAATCAAGCCCAGCCCAACGAAGTCATCCAGCACTTCATGCTTGGGATCGCGTCCGCGCAGCATCCAGCTCAGCTTGCCGAGCGCCGCCCCGCCCAGGGCGCCGATGCCTATGGCGCCAATGGTGGCCCAGACAACATCGACCAGGGCCCAGCGCCAGCCGAAATCGCCAAGCTCGCGGGCGCCTAGCAGGCCGAGGCCCAACATGACAAAAGGAAAGGCCGAGCCATCGTTCATGCCGGCCTCGCAGGTGAGCGTAAAGCGCAGCTGGTCGCGGTCGTCGGCATGGCGTAGCTGGACGTCGGTGGCCAGCACGGGATCAGTGGGGGCCAGTATGGCGCCGAGCAACACGCCTGCGCCCAGCGGCAAGCCGAGCACCCAGCAGGCAAACACTGCCACTACTGCCACGTTGATCGCCATCGACACCCAGGCCAGGCGAAAGGCGGGCATCCAGCGCGTGCGCGTGATGGGGACCGGCATTTTTACGCCGGCTGAAAACAAGGACACCAGGACCGCGATCTCGGTCATGGTTTCAAGCAGATGCGATTCTGCGATGGGATTGAAGCGGAAGATGCCCAGCACGGCAGGGCCCAGCACGAGCCCCACGCACAGGTAGACGATTGCCGAGGTGAAGGGCAAGCGCGAGATGGTGGTGGCGGCCAGGCCGCGCGCCAGCATCAGGCAGCCGATCAGGATGAACCACAGGGTAGTCGTCATTGCGACGATTCTACAGGCGAACTTCCAGCGCTAACGCCCGTTTGCCCTGCGCCTGACCGGCTGCCTGGTTTAGAACGCGAAGTTACCTACGTCCAGCACCTGGGTTGCCTGACCGCAGGCGACCGTACTGACTTCGCGGTTGCCGCTGCCCGTGGACTGGTTGCGTTCCCACACATCGGCCACGGCGCCTTTCTTCAAGAACTTGAACTGGATAGGCGTCGACGGTGGCAGCTGGAAGGTGCGCGACCAGGCAGCGTTGGCGCCAGTTGCCTCCTGGGTCAGCACGTCATTGCTGGTGCCGGTCCAGTTGCCCAGCTCGCTGCGATTGCCCACCACGTACACGCTCTGGCCCGTCACCGTGTTGGCGTTGGCAACGCGGAATTTCACCGCCACCGTGGTGCAGCTGGGCGGTGTGCCGCCTAGCTTCTGGTTGATATGCAAGGCCACCGCTGGCGTGCTCGTGCCATTGTTGCCGGCAATGCCTACAGTCACCATGCCGTTGCTGGCGACCGTGAACGTGCCGCCTGTGCAGGCCGTGCCTGCCGCGTTGACCTGGCCATCGACCACATTGCAGTAGCTGCCGGCGGGCAGCATGGTTTGCAGGGTTGCATTCCAGGCCGCGCCGTCATTGTTGATGGCGACAAAGCCCTTGGCGCCACGCGCAAACGCGATCTGGTTGGCTGTGCCTTGCACAAACCAGTCCACGCCCGTGCCCGACACGGTGGAGCGGAACTTGACCAGGTTCGAGATATTGGTCCAGCGGTGGATGAAGTCCCAGGATTGGTTGATCAAGGGATTTCCGCTGGCATCGAAGGGGCTGGCGGTCGGCGGCGCCTGGTCGGTGTTGCTGAAGCGGTAGCCCGAATGCAGTTGCGCGTGGCCATACGGCCAGGCCAGCATGAAGATATTGGCCAGGTCGTAGCGCTTGGTGCCCTGGGTATCGTTGATGTGGCCGGATACATAGTCGCTGGCGACCAGGGAACTGCCGTTGCGTTCGGTGTCCCAGTTGTTCACGAAGACAGTAGCCTTGTCGCTGGGCACAAAGCCCCAACTGCCGCCCCAGTTGCCCGGCGTGCCCATGACGGCACGTACCTGCGACAGGCTGGTCCCCTCATTGCGGAACAGTGCCTTCATGGCAAAGGCAAACTGGAATTCGTTGAGCGTGCCATTGCTGTAGTAGTCGCCGCGCACAACGTTACTGTCCGGGATAACTTCCTGGGTCACCCACAGCGTTTCGCCGGAAGTGGTGGTGCGGTTGGTGCCGGCAAGGATGGCGTTGATATGGGCTGGCTGGATGTGTTTGGCTGCATCGATGCGGATGCCGTCCGCGCCCATGGCCACCAGTTTGTTGAAGTAGTTCTTGATCTGGCCTTGCACATAACTGCTCTCGGTCATCAGATCGGGCAGGCCGACGAGACGGCAATTCATCACGCTGTTGCGGTTGCCGGGCGAGCCGTAATCGCTGCCCTGGATATCGCAGGCGCTGTGGAAATCGTTGACGCTAAAGAAGGGATAGCTGAGGGTGGTGGCGTTGTAGCTGTTGCCATTGGTGGCGGTGCCGGAACCGGCTGCCATGTGGTTGACCACGGCGTCGACGTAGACCCGCACCTTGGCCGCGTGGCAGGTGTTGATCATGGTCTGGAATTCGGCCTCAGTGCCCATCTTGCTGTTGAGCGAAGTGAAGTTGACCGGCTGGTAGACGTCCCACCAGGGGCCGAGATTGGCAGCCGCGTGCGGTGGCGACACCTGCACAGCGCCGTAGCCTTGCGGGCCCAGCCAGTTGGTGCATTCCTTGGCCACATCATTCCATTTCCAACGGAACATTTGGACTGAGGTGTCGGGGGGATTGTAGGCGGCCTGGGCGGGTGCTGCGATGCCGGCGAACAGGGAGGTGGCTGCGAACAGACTACTGACGAGGCGAATGCTGAAACGTTTTTTCATGTTGCTTCCTTATGGTTTTTTGATCGTGGAATGCAAAAGATGAAGCCCGACGTTTTCCCCACTTGTCTCCATCAAAGGGAAAGGCCGTTAGAACGATGCAACTGGGTGGACGCGCGTGTTGCGTCCGGCGGGAGGCGTGTGGGCTTTGCCCTGTTGTATTGCTTCTCCGTAAACCAATGTAGCACAACTACATAAATTGTAAACTGGCGCGTTGCAAATCTGTGAGTTTGTCAGAGAGTCGCATGGAAATGTAACGTGGACAATTCAGCGCTGTGTAGCCAATCTACATATTTCGTTTCTGACGGAACATAAAAAAAGCCAGGATGCGCACATCCTGGCCCGGTGTAACTGACACGCTGGACCCTACCTGCCGGGAAACGCCCCCATGTCGCTGCCCTTGCCGATGGCAGGCGAATTGCCTTTGAGGTGAAAGTCGCGTTTGGCGTAATTGACGAATTCGGGCGACTGGGCAACGGTGCCTGTATGCAGCAAGCCATTGCGCAACTGCCAGTCGGCATCACTGTTCAGATACACCAGGTTATTGCGATAGCTGTTGTGTAGACCCGTTGCCCCCTGTTCGGAGATGCCGTACTTGTTGTCGTACACAATGTTGTTGTGCACATTGGTGAAATCGTTGGGACCCTTGGTGTGATAGAAGTCGCCGCCACCGACGAGGATGCCGGTCATGGACGCGGCCACCGTGTTATTGCTGACGAGGACGTTATTGGCGTCATGCCACATTTGGATGGCAGCGCCGCCGATGTTGTAGACCACATTGTTCTGAGCGCTGCCCGAGGTGCTGATATAGATGCCCTGCACGAAGCGGCAGCCTGGCGTGCCGATGTCAAACACCGTGTTGCCAAGCACGTCGCTCTGCACGCCGTGATAGTAGCTGTCCACGCCGATGCCGGCGCCGCCCGCGCTGGTGCAAGGCGACTCGAGCGCAATGTGGTGCACACGGTTATTGCGCAGGCTGGCGTAGGAGCCGCCATTGTAGATGCCGTGGGTCCAGCGCATGCCGTTGCGGGCGGCGCTGCCATCGATATCGAAGCCGACGATGTCAACATAACTGCCGCGGTTATCCCAGCCGGCCTTGGTGTCCGACGAAATCGGCGGCACCAGGCGCGCGCCCCATTTCACGCTCGACACGTAATAGATGCGCTGCGCTTCCGTGCCACTCATGGTGGTCTTGAAGCCGCCTTCGTAAGTGCCAGGCGCCACGTGGATGGTCGTGCCGGGCAGGGCCACGTTCGATGCGCGCAAAATGGTCAGGAAGGGCGCATCGGCCGTGCCTGGATTGGCGTCCGAGCCGGTGGTGGCGACGTAATAATGGTAGGTGGTCGGGCTGACTGGCGGCATGGCGCTTGCGTGGCGCGCGGCGCACACGCCGGCAATGGCTGCAATGAGCAGTGCTGCAAGTGGAAGGGGGCGTCGCTGGTTCATCGGCAAGATCTCGGATGAATGAGGAAGATGGAGGCGGATGTTGGAATCGAACCAACTTACCCAGCGTTGCAGGCTGGTGCATTGCCATTTTGCTACTCCGCCGTTGAGACAGTTTCGCGCTACAGAAGGTTCCCGGGTTTGGACTAGCGCAAACATGGCGTTGATGGGAAAAACAAGCCTTTCCAAGCTGGAATAAGCCCTTACGGCAAGTCCTGCTATCCGTGCGCCGTCGAACAGAGCCTATTTACAACAGGGCCTACACTGTAAGACTTGGGAAAGCTTCTGCGGTGTACTATGAAGTGATTGTAGGAAATATTTACCCATGTTGAACATTGATCCAGAATTACTGAGCAACGCCGGTCCCTCGCCGTATCGCACGGCATTTGAAAAAGGCTACCGCTGGCTGCGCTTTGACGGCACGCTGGAAGGCGAGTTTCAGGCTTTCTACACGGAAGGCCATTTGCTGCGCGTGCGCCTTGCCGCCTACATGGTCATCGTGCTGTTTACCGCCTTCATCGGCATCGACCTGGCAACCTTGCCGGCCGAGGTGGCGTACTGGACCACCAAGATCCGCGTGGTCCTCATCCTCCCCATGTTCGTGCTGCTCTACGTCAGCTACCGCCCGTCCCTGCGCGGCTACGTGGCCCGCGCGGTCTATATTGGCAGCGTGACGGCGGGCGTGGGCACGGTGGCGGTCATCGGCACCGCGCTCAAGCTGGGCACGCAAATACCTTATGAGGGCATCCTGCTGGTCGCTCTTTTTATCTACTTGATCGCCTGTTTGCAATGGCGACGCGCCCTGTTTGCCAATCTGGCGACCCTGTTTGCTTTTGTCGCGATGGAACTGCTGTACCAGACCGACCCGCAGGCACGGCTGTACCAGATCATCTTCATGTGCGCGGCCAACGCGGTGGGCGCTTACGGCGGCTACTTCCTCGAGCACAGCGCGCGCACCATGTTCTTGATAAACAACCTGCTCAATGGGCTGGCAGAAATCGATGGCCTGACCGGCCTTTCCAACCGGCGCACGCTCAATATCCACCTGGACCGCATCTGGAAGCAGGCCATGCGCGACAAGCAGGATGTGGCAGTGGCCATGATCGATGTCGACCACTTCAAGAAGTACAACGACCGCTACGGCCACGCCCAGGGCGACGCCGCGCTGCGTGCCGTGGCCGACGTGATTGCCTACCATGCACGCCGCCCGCTCGACATTACCGCGCGCTACGGCGGCGAGGAATTTGCCGTCGTGTGGTACCACCCCTCGGCCAAGGAATTGCCGCGCATGGCAGAAATCATGACCAAGGCCGTGGTGGCACTGGGCATGCCGCACGCAGACAGCGACATTGGCAAGCTCAGCATCAGCATCGGCGTAGGCCTGGTCACGCCATCGCCCAACCAGTCCAGTGCCGACCTGCTGCGCATCGCCGACGAAGCCCTGTACGAAGCCAAGCACCAGGGACGTAACAGGGTGGTGGTCGCGCACATGCCACCTGCCGGGCCGCATCTGGTCAAGACACATTGAAACCTTGGCCAGGCGCAGCGATATAGAAGTATCCCTCTAGCGCTTCCCCAAACTGGCGATCTCGCATCAAGCCAGCGCATAATGCTGCCTCAGCCCTGGTTTTCAATGCAGCCCGGGCATCCCTATCGAACAACCCAGGCCACACGCCGGAAGGAGCACGCATGACCATAGAATTCAAAGACCAGGTAGCCATTGTCACCGGTGCCGGCGGCGGTCTCGGGCGCCAGCACGCGCTGGCCCTGGCCGCGCGCGGGGCCAAGGTGGTGGTCAATGACTTCGGCCCGGCCGTGGCCCAGGCCGACGGCAGCGTGTCCACCGCTGCCGACGCCGTGGTGCGCGAAATTACCGCAGCGGGCGGCATCGCCATGGCCTGCAACGCCTCGGTGACCGACGAAGCGGCAGTGGCCGCCATGGTCCAAGCTGCCATGAGCGCCTGGGGCCGCATCGACATCCTGGTCAACAATGCCGGCATCCTGCGCGACAAGAGCTTTTCCAAGATGCCGCTGGACGACTTCCGCCTGATCGTGGACGTGCACCTGATGGGCGCGGCGATCTGCACCCAGGCTGTGTGGAACATCATGCGCGAACAGAAATACGGCCGCATCGTGATGACGACGTCCTCGTCCGGCCTGTACGGGAACTTTGGCCAGGCCAACTACGGCGCGGCCAAGATGGCGCTGGTCGGCTTGATGCAGACACTGTCGATCGAAGGCGCGCGTGACGGCATCCACGTCAACTGCCTGGCGCCGACGGCAGCGACCAAAATGACCGAAGGCATCATGCCGCCGGCGGTGCTGGAAAAACTGGCGCCCGAGTCGGTCACGCCTGGTCTGCTGTACCTGGTGTCGCGCGAGGCCCCAACGCGCGCCATCCTGTGCGCGGGCGCAGGAACGTTCGAGCGCGCCTACATCACCCTGACTGCCGGCCTGTACATCGGCAGCGACGCCGATGCCGCCGAACAGCTTGCCGCCAACTTTGACGCGGTCTCCTCACGCGACGAGGAAATCATCCCGAAAGACGGCACGGCCCAGGGGTTCAACGAGCTCGGCAAGGCGATGGCTGCATTGGGCGCGCAGGACGACTAAACAGCGCGCTGTCACATGCGGCGTTTGCTGTTGCGACCGCCGTTTGGCTGCGCACGTTTCATAGGCCGCCAGACCTATTTGCGCTTTGTTTGATCAATTCGTGATCGCACGTCGATTGCCGACGTTCCGCTGTTCACTGACGTTATTATTTCTCGCAATCGTTTTTTGCCCTCAATATGAATTAAAATATAACTTTGTTCAAAATGCAATTTTAGCCAAGGCCGGCATGTCCATCGCGCTCATCGAAAAGATCACATCGGCATTGGCGCTTTTTTCTAGCGAAACACGCCTCTACGCCCTGACGGTTGGCGACGGTCGTTCCAAGCTTGGATGCGACGGCCTGATGGTGGAGGCAGACTAGCGCGGTTCCGGAAGACGCAAGCAGCGACGCCGACGGCGGTATCCGCTTTCACGATGTGCGCGCCGGCGAACGCCGGGACACGGTGCAGGCCCTGCGCGCCCAGCGCACCATTGCTGCCTCAATCACTACAGTGCTCAGCTACGGCTACAAGGCCAAACGGGCCGTGACGCCAAGTTCGCCATCGCGCCAGAACAATGGCAGCCGTGTGCCGCCGCTCGAGTCCTTCGACGTTCCTGGCCAATACGCCTATGCAAATGCCGCACTGGCCCAGCGCTATGCAGACCTGCAGATGCAAGGGCGCGAAGCGCGCAGCCAGCTGTGGGGGGGCGGTCAAGCTTGCGCACCTTGCGGGCCGGAACTCGACCGACTCTGCTCGACTCACCGCTCAAGCAACTCGGTACCGCGCCTTCATTTGCGGTGCTGCGCGTGGTCAGTGTGGGCGCTATAACTACACGAACGGGTATAACCATGATTTCACGCCAATTGGGATAAGTGGTGGAAACGTTCATGTCAGCGCCGTGAACGGTGGCGGGGGCGGGGATGCGTATTGTGTACGGTACACAGTTGGAGTGGAGAATTGGCGCCTACAGCTGCGTTGGTAGGCCGATGCATGCCGGTATAACGAACACACGGATCGTTCCGGCCAGCATTTGCTCGAGCTGTATCCTTTCTACAAGGATGTAGAAGTAAATGTGAACACGAAGTATATGGAGCGACCCATTTATCTTGAAGTGCATTTTTATGACCAAACAATCGCGGTTTGAGACCTTGAGTTGATTGAAACTGACAATAAACGGTAGGTAACGTATGAAATTTTTTAAAAAGCTGGCATCTCTAATTTTTCTCTGCGCATTTCTACCGGCTTTGGGCGCGTGCAATGAGAATAGTTCACCAGCGCCCGACGAAACGAAGATCGAGGCAGCTAAGCCCAGGGGAACCGAAGTAAACCTTTCTTTGACTGGCTACAATTACACAAATCGATATATAAACGATTTCTCAGTCAACGGGCAAAGCGGTGGCAACATCTATGTGAGTGGGCCGAGTGGCGGCGGTGGCGGCGACGTTTGCTGTGTTGGGTATGTAATCGGAGCACGAATTTGGAACCTTCGCGTTCGTTGGCAAATCGATGGATGCCGCTTTGATGAGCATACGGACAGCGCCGGGCAGGAACTGTTTCAGCTTTATTCGTTCTACAAAGAAGTTGAGGTAAAAGTTGATACTACAAAGACTGATCGACCACACTACCTTGAAGTCCATTTTTTTCCAGATGGCCATCTCGAAGCGATCTTAACAGAGCACCTTTCTCCGCCTCGACTGCTTCTAGCGAAGGACCGCGAAGATAAATCTGACTATAAGAAATGTCCAAATGGCGAACGACCCGAAGAGTAACGACGTTGCCGACAAAATAGCCCGGGCCTGCGGCAGCCTGTTGAGCGCCTGCACAGTGCAGCCGACCAGTGTCCGGATATCCCTGCGGGTCGTGCGCCAAGGTTTCACCTAGCAAGCAGCTACGCGAATTTTGCGCTGCACTTTGCTAACGCGGAAAAATCAGGAATACCTCATGGCTCATGAGTGCAGAAATTGTGGTTTTCGTTCTTTTTCGACGGCACAGGAAATAACCTTTAAGCGGACATCGGAACGCTTAAACACAGTAACGTTGCAAAGGTATATCGCGTCCATAATGGGAACGAGGATGTTGGTATGAGCTCTATGCTTTCTATAAAGAAGTCGACGTCAACCTAGACACTAGTCATTCCGAGCGCCCGAATTATCTCGGGGTTCATTTCTACCCCGATGGCCACGTCGAAGCTGCCATAACGAAATAGACCTCGCCGCCCAGGCTGCTGCTCAGCCGAAATCGTGCAGACAAATCGGATTACCCGAGCTGTCCAAATGGCGTACGCCGTCAGGGCTAGCGAGGCAGGCGGCGCGATAGTCTCTTGCGCATCTCATGGACAGCGCAACCCGAACAGCAACCGCCCTATACCCGCCTTAGCGTGGCGCCGCGCGCGCGGCCTGCGCACGCTGCAGCAAGGCTTGTTCGGCCAACATCCTGCTGCGGTACAGTTGGCCGTTCATGTCGCCGGTCTCGATAGCGGCGAGCGCTCTACCGAGTACTTCCTGCGCACGGTCCAGCTGACCCAATTCGCGGTAGTAGCGGGCGACACTGTAGCGCACGTTCATATCCCAACTGCGTTCGTAGTCCACCATCAGGCGGCGTGCACCGTCTACATCCTTGGGCGTGCCCCAACCCATTTCCATCATCTGCGCCAGCCGCACGCGACCTTGCAAATGGCCGAGGTCCGTTGCGGCGCGATACCATTTTGCCGCTTCCACCAGGTCCTTGGGGGCACCGTCGCCAAGCTGGTACATCAGGCCAAGATTGTTGCAGGCGCTGGCATTGGACAGGGCCGCTGCCTTCTTCATCATGGCCAGTGCCGTTGCCGCGTCCTTGCCCGGAATGTCGCCGTTTTTGTACAGCACCGCAAGGTTGACCATGGCGTCGGTGTTGCCCTGGTCAGCCGCCAGTTGCCACAAGGCTGCAGCTTTCACAGGATTTTTCGCCACGCCATTGCCCCTGTCATAGCGTTCGCCCAATTCCAGCTGGCCTTTAATGGAACCGGCGTCGCTGGCCTTGCGTAACCAGGCCAGCGCCTGTACATCGTCCGCCGCGACGCCTTTTCCGTTCGCATAAATAATGACCATGTTGTAGCAGGCTTCGGGAAGTCCCCGTTCACAGGCCTGGGCGTACAGCTTGCGCGCCTCGCCAAAATCCTGTGGCACGCCCTTGCCCACGTCGTACTGATAAGCCAGCATATTGAGGGCCTTGCGATTGCCTTTGGCGGCAGCGGCGCGAAACAACTCCACCGCTTTCACGTCGTCGTGCGCAACGCCGTCGCCATCGGCGTAAGACTGGCCAAGGTAAAGCATGGCATCGCTGCTACCGAGTTCGATCCCCTTGCGGTAGAACGCGATGGCCTTGACCTTGTCGGTCGCGATGCCCAGTCCGGTGTCGAGCATCACGCCAATTTGCGCGATGCCTGGCAGGTAGTCGTACTCGGCAGACCAGCCGTAATACTGGGCCGCCAGCTTGATGTTTTTGTCCACGCCCTTGCCGTACTGATAGGCCCAACCCATCTCATACATCGCCGCCGGCACGAACTTGGCCACAGCGCGACGGGTCCAGAACAGGTAAAGATCCATGTCCACCGGCCGCCCCACGCCATCCCTGAAGTTATAGGCCACTTCCAGCATCGCATTGCCGAAGCCCGCATTGGCCGACGCCACGTAGTAGTCAAAAGCCTGTTTGCGATCCTTGGACGCGTCACCCATGGCGGCAAGCGCCTTGCCCTGGTGATGCGCCACCGCCTTCTGGCGCCAGTTTGTAGCGGCAGCGGCATCGCGGGCTCCGCCCAGACCCTGTTCGAGCATCCCGCTCAGGGCCCATTCCGCGTCCGGATTGCCGTGCGCGGCCGCCAGCGCATACAACTGGCGGGCCCTGGCTTCGTCTTTCTCCACCGCATAGCCGTATTGGTAATAGCGCCCCAACAGTTCTTGCGCCCATTCCTTCTGCTGCGCTGCTGCAGCCTGAATCTGTGGCAAGACCTGCTTGCCCCTGCCAGCGGCAACCTCCTCCAGAATCTTGGACGTGGCCTCGTCGAAGTCGGCCATTCGGTTCAATTCAAGCTGGCTCAAGCGATACTGGGCGCTGCTGCGTTTGCCCAGAACGCGCTGGTTCAGGTACGCCTGCCTGGCGCCGGCCGTGTCCTGGCGTGCCAGGCGCGCCTGGGCGATGTAGAACCAAGCGTCGCTGGAAGCGAGGAAGTGTTGGGCGGGGGAGTAAGCTGCGATGGTTGCGAGTAAATCTTTTTCACTGAGTTTGCCGACCTGATACGCCAGCAAGGGCATGGGCCAGGGGCCGTCTGGCGCCGAGGCTGCCAGACGCGCCAGCTCGGGCGGCGGGGGCTGGGCTGCACGCTGCAACAGGCCAAGATCGGCGACCAGCTCCATCGTGCCGATATTGCTCCCGCTCGCGCGTTCACGCGCCGCCTGGCGCTCGGCCACGGTGCTCACGGCACCTTTCAGGTCGCCACTGTAGAACTGGGCCCAGGCAAGCGCTGCTGGTGCTGCTTCGCCATCCTGTGCCGGAAGCGATTTGAACAAGGCTGCGCTGCGGGCAAATTGACCCCGGTACAGCGCCAGCTGTGCCTGGCATAAAGGCGTGGCCTTGTCGACGTTCTGATCGATTTCTTCCACGATTGAATACATTCCCGCGATAAAAAACTCGCGAATATCGGGTGCGCGCCGCAACACTTGGCAGCGCTGCTCGGCGAACTGCGTGGCGGCATGCTTGCCATCGAGCTCCTTGAGCAAAGGCTGCAGATCAATCAAGACATCGACGCTGTCGATGTCGCGCAGAGACAGTTTCTGTCTGACCGGGCTGTCGGCGGAGTTGGCGTTGGCGCTGAACTTGCCACCGCGATATTCCAGCAGTTTCTTGGCTTCCTTGCTCAGCTCCGGCAGCTTTTCTGCGCTCACCTCGTTCTGCTTTTGGGTGTAGTCGATCAGCACCTGGACGCGATTGGCCGCCACGTTGAACGATTCATCGATGCGGAAGTAGGGTGAATCGATATTGCGCAGGGTCGACGGTGCGCGCGCCCTTAGCTGCTCGGGCCACACCACGTCGATCCTGAAACGGCGCCGGGCATCACTGCTAGGCAGCGCAAACGGGAAGTTGCGCACCACCTTGTTGGGAATGCCCAGCGCGCCGTCGAGAATTTGGGTTTCGTATTCAAAGCTGTGGATCTGCTCCTTCACATCCAGCATCTTGACCAGCTTGAGCGTGGCATGCACCTCATATTGATTGGTCTTGATGTCGTCGTGCAGCGTCGGATTGCCGATCAGACTGACGCCCGGATACTGTTTTTCGAACAGCTCCAGCACATGCTTGTTCACCTCCGATGGCTTCAGGCTGGAAAAGCGCATGCGTCCCAGGTCGGCATATTCGGCGCGGTAGATTTCGCGCACCTCCAAGGTGCCATCGCCCGTCAGGTCCGGCAGCACGATGCGTTCAGCCAGCTCGTACTGGGGCTCGGCGACCACGCGCGCAGGCAGCACCAGCAAGGCGGTAGTCTTGCTATCGACCGGCAGCACACTGGCCCCAGGAAACGCGGGCGGCATCACCGTGATCGACTCTGGCTGGCTCTGGCGCGTTGGGTCGACGAAATAGTCACGGTCACCGATATGAATCTGCACGATCACATGGTTGAACCAGGTGGGCGCCGCGCCCACCTTCGATGCCACTGTGGGCGCATCTGCATTGATCAGCAGCGGGCGCGCGTTGATGCCCAGCTCGCGCAGCAGCGCGACCAGCAGATAGCTCTTGTCCTTGCAATCGCCGTAGCGCCGCTTCATGACCACATCGGGCGGCTGCGGACGGTGCGAGTTTTCACCCATCGACACGCTGAAATAGCGGACCTCGTTCTGCACCCAGTGCAAGGCGGCGCTCGCTTGCGCCTCTGGACCGGTTTCGCTGGCAAACTGGTGGGCCAGCGTCTTGAGAGCGGGCGAGGAAGGCAGGTTGGGGAACAAGCCGTCGGCCCACTGCGCGACTCCGCTCCAGTCGGGGTACTCGCTCATGGTCAGCGCACGGGTGGCGAAAAAAGCGGATGGCACGGAAGGCTCGTGTTCGACTTCGGCGACGTTCTTGCCCTCATAGCGAATGCGCTCGAGGTCGCCGACCATATCGATGACAGGGACCAGGCGTTCCTTCTTGAAGTCGCCAAGCTGCTGCCAGTACAGGGGGCGATTGCGTGGATGCAGCACCGTGACCCGGCGCAACTCATTGGCAATACTGTGTTCCCAGCCAAAGACATCGCTGCTGCGGTTGCCGAACACGGGGTTTTCGCCCACGGTGGTGTAGACGATCCACAAGGTATCGCCTGGACGCACGTCGTCCAGCAGCAATTGCACGGTGGTGGCGCCGCCGTACATGCCGTTTTCGATGCTGGTTTCACGCTGCAGGTGGCGCACGTTGACTGTGGCTGTGCGGTCCAGGCGTTCCTTGCCGCGCAAGATCATCACGCGGTGCAATTGCAAGGTTTGATAGTCGGGGACGTAATCGATGCCGAACTGACCGATCACCGCCAGGGCTTTGGCATCATTGACCTGGATGGCACGGCTGATGGTGGTGGCGCTGCTGGGGCCGATCAGGGCCTGGGTTTCGAACACGCGCATCACGACCGGATCTGTGCGCTGGGTGACCGGTGGCTCGGCCAGTGGCTGCACCCATTTCGGCAACGGCGTGCCGCGCGAGAAGGTGCTGGGCGAGGCGGCAGCGTTGGCAGCGGTCGGCGTGGCGGCGGCGCGCGCCGAGGTGGCCGCGTGGGCGTGCGAAGTAGCTGCCGCCAGCGCGAGCGAGACGGCCAAAACGAGAATTTTCATGGGAATGTTCTGATATTGCACAATTGTTACGATTGTATCAGTTGTTCCTTACGGGGAAGGTATTTATGAGGAGACGCTGAGTCTCCGGGCGAACTCAACTAGCGGGCCAGCAGCTACATCATCTGGTATACCATTGTTCAATATCTTTTGGACACTGGTCCGCGCCATGCAAAATTTAATTGCCGATGTTTTGGATTACTACGCGGATACCAGAGCGAAGCTTGGCGGTCGGGCCAAAGTTGTAGATACACCCGATCAGCTCGCAATACTTCAGGGCATCCCAGATCGCATTGAAAAGCATCTTGCTCATCGTGGCTTGGCTGACCTCTACAAGGTAAAAGGCTCTATCGGCAAGGGCAATATTGCTCGGGTGCCGTGGGTAAGTATCTTTCGCACTGCGATCACGAAAAATGCAGAAAATGGCTTTTATATTGTTTTGCTTTTTTCTGAAGACATGAGCAGTTGTTACCTCAGTCTTAACCAAGGTGTGACAGCGGTCGAGCGAATGTACACTAAGGAGTTCGCCTGGAAAAAGATGCGCCAGGCCGCGTCGATAGCTGTACAAAACCTGGATCGAGACCCTGAAGCTATCATTGGCCCAATAGCGCTACATTCGACCGTAGACCTATCCCGAGGGTATGAAGCTGCGGCGATTGAAAGTTTCTGCTATGAGAAGAAGGCGTTGCCAACAGACGCGACTTTCTTCCGACAACTCGACCATTTAATAGCGACGTACGATATCTTGATTGCGCGCTTTGGAAATGATCTGTATTCGCTATTTTCAGTGAGTGAAGATGAATTTCAGCAAATCGCACTGGAGCGGGCAGCGCGCGACCCCACCGATCCCAATGTTGGTGAGCTAGTTGGCGGCGAACCGGTATCAACAGCGGCGACCCTTGGTAGCAGGGGAGCAGTACGTTCACCGAAGGTCGCAGCCGGTGCTCTCCGCGCTGCGAATTTCATGTGTGAGATTGATCCACAACATTGGACCTTTGCGTCTCATGCGAAGCAACAGCGTTACGTGGAGGCTCACCACCTTATCCCGATCAGCCAACAATCTGGCTTCCTCTTTTCATTGGATGTGGGTGCGAACGTGGTGTCGCTGTGCGCCACCTGTCATCGGTTACTTCATTACGGCGTCCCAAAAGAGAAGCATGCAATCTTGAAGTCGCTTTTGAAAAGCCGGAAAGAGAGGCTCCTATTAAAGTCGATCGAAGTGACAAGTTCCGATTTTCTCAGTTTCTACGGCAAAGGCATGGTCCTCGAGGAGTGATGGACAAACGAAAGACTATGTTTGATCATTGCGTTTGCGCGGGTTTTGCTGAGACGTGTTCAAATTCTCGGAGTTTTTAATGAAAAGACTATTCGTCGTCGGTCTGTTCGCCGCCTTCCCATTTTTCGCGCAAGCGCAAACAGCGCCAGCAAAACCTTGCGCAGCCGCGGAGCATCGCCAGTTTGATTTCTGGATCGGTGAGTGGGATGTCTTCGGACCTGCGGGCAAGCAGGTGGGCCAGAGCCGCGTTGAACTGCACGGCGGCGGATGCTATTTGCTGGAAAACTGGTCAAGCACGAATGGCGTGGACGGCAAGAGCCTGAACATGTACGACGCGACCGACAAACGCTGGCATCAAGCCTGGTACGACAGCAGCGGCAGCCGGCTCGATATCAGCGGTTCTTTTGTTGATGGGAAGATGACGCTGATATCGGCCGATGGCACCCAACGCGTGATCTGGACGCCCAATGCCGACGGCAGCGTGCGACAGCTATGGGAAGCATCGAAAGACCAGGGAAAAACCTGGGCGCCATCGTTCGATGGAAAATACGTCAAGCGCAAGCCGCACTAGGCGCGGGCCGTGGCCAGATCCACTTTCGACATCGACACTGCACTTTCCATCACAATCTGCAAAGCCAGTTCAGGCGCGATGATTGTTTTGGCGTATTCCATCACTTGCTGGATCACCAGGCTGTACAGGATTGGCCATTCCATTGGATCCGGGCACAGTCGCTGGACAACAGGATCGAAGTGGTGCCACATCAATTGGACAAAGGCCAGCGGGGTCCGGCTAGGACGATGAGCCTCCGGCACGCGAAGCAGGCCAAATTGCGGGGTGCCGACCGTTTCCGCCACATAAGCGAGAAGCGCATTCAAATGCGGCAGCGTCTTGCAGCCAATGTTCTTTGCCGCTGCAGCCGACAGGCTCCAGACCGAATAGGCTGAATCAGCCAGCGGCAGATTGAGATGGTCGCTCACGTAGTAAGTCGCGCCACCCGCTTCAACGATGGTGAACACATCCTTGTCGCCGAGTCCCTGCGCTGCCGCCTCATGGCGCAAGGCAGCCTGACAGGCATAGCCGGCCAAAGCGCCGGCAGCACACAGCATCGATTCGATGTGCACGCCGCGCTCGTTCTGCAAGGCGTGGAGCATGCGCTCGCAAATCTCCTTGCTGCCGATCCTGGCGCCAATCAAGGGATCCGTTTCGCGCTGCGCCTTGATCGAGGCCAGCACAGCATCACTGATCGGTTTGCCCGACAAGTCGGGGGCAGACGTGCTGACTGGCGATGCGGGCAGAGGCTGGCTGGGCTGGAACTCCGGATCGGAAAGGGATTGCGTTGATGGGTAAGAATTGGACACCAGTGCCTTAAAACGTAGATGGCGGGCAGAAAGGCCCAGCGTGCTTTTCAGAAATGATGGATGTTTTTATTGAAAGATGCAATGAGTTTTTGAACATCTACCGTCACGGCGAGGGTGGCCAAGCTCTGCTTCAGGACCGGTCCTCGTGCGCCGAGCCCTGCATTTCTTCATCCGTGTGGGTGCCAGGGCTAGCCTCGGCT
>JBJMVX010000066.1:0-13168 GCA_045810445.1 Massilia sp. | reverse complement strand
TTGACCTGGTATTCGGCGCTCATGTCTCTTCCTTTGTTAGTTGAAGCAATCCTTCAACTATACATGATAATAGTACGGTCGTATTATTTTTATGACGCGGCAAAGCGCTGACTAAACTTCCAGCCATTCCTTGCGCAAGGCGGCGTTCGCGCGCAGCGCCTGCGGGCTTCCTTCGAACACGATGGCACCGTGGCCCATCACGTACACGCGCTCGGAGATTTCCAGCGCAATGGCCAGTTTTTGCTCCACCAGCAGCACCGAGATGCCTTTGGCCTTGAGCGCCAGCAGATACTCGGCCACCAATGCCACGATCTTCGGCGCCAGGCCCTCGGTGGGCTCGTCAATCATGATCAGATCCGGGTCGCCCATCAGGCTGCGGCACAGGGTCAGCATCTGCTGCTCGCCGCCCGACAGAAAGCCAGCCGCCACCGTCCGCCGTTCTTCCAGACGCGGGAACATGCGGTACATATCGGCCAGCGTCCAACGGCCGGTGACACCGCTTTTCTTCTGACCCAGCACCAGATTCTGTTCCACCGTCAGGGTCGGAAAGATGTCGCGGTTTTCCGGCACATAGGCCAGGCCCTTGTGCGCAATCTGGAAGGCCTTTAGTCCCAGCATTTGCTCGCCCTTGAAAGACACGGACCCGGTGGCGCTCACCTGCCCCATGACAGCCTTGACCAGGGTCGAACGCCCCACGCCATTGCGCCCCAGCAGACTGACAATTTCCCCTTGCCCGACCTGCAGATCGACGCCGTGCAGGATATGGCTCTTGCCGTAGAAGGCATTGAGGTCCTTCACCTCGAGAATGCTGCTCATGCCAGCTCCTCGTGGGCGTCGTGCCCCAAATAGGCCGCCTGCACTGCCGCATTGGCGCGGATATTGGCTGGCGTGTCGCAGGCGATCACTTCGCCGTACACCAGCACGGCGATCTTGTCGGCCAAGCCAAATACCACGCTCATGTCGTGTTCGACCATGACTAGCGATTTGCCTTCGGTGACCTTGCGTATCAGTTCGACCGCCGCATCCGATTCGGAGCGGCTCATGCCTGCCGTTGGTTCATCGAGCAAAATCACGTCCGCACCGCCGGCTATGGTGATGCCGATTTCCAGGGCCCGCTGCTCGGCATAGGTCAGGACCCCAGCCTGCATCTTGCGCTGGCGCTGCAAGCCGATCTGCTCAAGGACCTGCTCGGCGCGTTCGTGCGCGTCGCGCAGGCCGCCTAGGCGCTGCCAAAAGGAGTAGCGGTAGCCCATGGACCACAGCACTGCGCAGCGCAAATTCTCGTACACGGACAGATTGTCGAACAGATTGCTGATCTGGAAGCTGCGCGCCAATCCCAGGCGGTTGATTTCGAAGGGTTTCAAGCCACTGATGCTGCGCCCATTGAGACAGATGTCGCCGCTGGTAATGCCAAAGCGTCCAGACACGAGGTTGAACAAGGTGGACTTGCCGGCGCCATTGGGCCCGATCACGGCGACCCGTTCGCCCTTTGCCACCGTCAGATTGGCGCCGCGGATGATCTCGGATTGGCCAAAGCGCTTGCGCACGTCCTTCAGTTCCAGTGCATGGTTCATGCGCCGCTCCCGCGTTGTTTGGCCGCGATGACGGCGTTGATGTCGCTCCAGATGGCGTGGTAGCCCGGTTGAAGACGGCGATACGCGAGCAGGCTCGCAAACACAAGGCCTGCTGCGGCTAGCCAGGGCAGCGCCGTCTTGGTATCGACCTGCTGCCCGAACAGCGCCATCGCGCTGCCATTGGCGCCTTCCAGGGTCAGGTGGTAGGTCATCTCGATGGCCATGACAAGGCCCAGCATGCCAAGAATCGCCACCGCACACAGCGCTGCCAGTGGTTTCCAGATGCGGCCAAACAGACGAAAGCTCGCCACCCGCAGCAGCATCAGGATCAAGCTGGCCAGCCCCGCCGGGGCAAAGCGCACCAGCAGAATGAAGAACAGGCCCAGATACAGCTGCCAGGCGGGCGTGAAGGCCGACAGCATCACGGAGAAGAACACCCCCACGATGGCGCCCAGGATGGGACCGAAGAAGTAGCCGATACCGCCAATGAAAACGAACAGCAGGATGGCGCCCGAGCGAATTGCGCTGACATTTTCCGCGCTGACGATCTCGAAGTTAATCGCGCCAAGCGCGCCGGCGATCCCAGCAAAAAAAGCCGACAGGATCAGCGTCAGGTAGCGCACCCACTGCGTGTTGTAGCCAATGAATTCCACCCGTTCGGGGTTGTCGCGCACGGCATTGACCATGCGTCCCAGCGGGGTTTGCGTGAAGGCGAACATGGCCACCGTACTGACAAACAGCCAAGCGGCGATCAGATAGTAGACCTGAATCTGCGGGCCGTACGTGATGCCAAGAACAGGGTTGCCGCGCACACGATTGGTGGTAAAGCCACCTTCGCCGCCAAAAAAACCGGGGAACATGAGCGAGCTGGCAAACACCAGCTCCACCAGGCCCAAGGTAATCATGGCAAAGGTGGTGCCCGATTTTTTGGTCGTGACATATCCGAACAGGATACCGAAGAACATGCCCGCCAGCCCGCCGACCAGCGGGATCAGGGTTGTCGGCACCAGCGCACCAGTGCCGCTACTATTCATCGTGTGCACGGCAATGAATGCACCCAGGCCGGAATATACGGCGTGCCCGAACGAGAGCATGCCGCCCTGCCCCAGCAGCATATTGTAGGACAGGCCAAACAGCATCATGGTGCCAATCTGGCAGAGGATAGACAGCGCGGCGCCCTTGGTGAAGACCATGGGTGCCAGCAGCAGCGCCAGTGCAAAGCCGCCCCACACCAGGTAGCGGCCCGTATTGAGCGGGGTGTAAGTGAGCCTCATTCGCGCGTCCCCATCAAACCCTTGGGACGGAAGATCAAAATCAGCACCAGCAGCAGGTAGGGCAAGATGGCGGCGCTCTGGGCGATGGTCAGCTTCAGCAATTCGTAGCCCGGTGTCGCATCGGTAATGCTGGCGCCCATGCCGTTCAAGACCGACATGAAGGAGTAGTCCAGCGCCACGGCAAAGGTTTGCAGCACGCCGATCAAGAGCGAGGCCAAAAAAGCGCCAGCCAATGAGCCCATACCGCCGACGACCACCACCACGAAAATGATGCTGCCCACCGTGCCCGCCATACCGGGCTCCGTGACGAAGGCGTTGCCGCCAATGACACCAGCGAGCCCCGCCAAGGCGCAGCCGCCCCCAAACACCCACATGAAAATGCGCGGCACATTGTGGCCCAGCGCTTCCACGGCATCGGGATGGGTCAGCGCGGCCTGGATCACGAGGCCCACGCGGGTGCGCGTGAGCACCAGGTAAATGGCGGCCAACATGGCCAGCGCAACGAGCATCATGAAGCCGCGGTAGATGGGAAAGCTGGTCGAAAACAGCGTGAACAGGGGGCCATCGAGTTCCGCTGGAATTGCATACTTGACGGCTGCGCGGCCCCAGATCAGTTGTACCAGTTCGACGATGAGGAAGGACAGGCCGAAGGTAAACAGCAGTTCAGGAATCTGGCCGAACTTGTGCAGCGGGCGCAGGCCGTAGCGTTCCACCAGCGCGCCTAACACGCCCACCACCAAGGGAGCCAACACCAGGGCGGGCCAGAAGCCCAGCACAGAGCTGATGGTGTAGGCCATGTAGGCGCCCAGCATATAGAAACTGGCGTGCGCAAAATTGAGCACACCCATCATGCTGAAAATGAGCGTCAGCCCGGACGACAGCATGAACAGCAGCAGTCCGTAACTGACGCCATTCAGCAGTGTGAACAGCGTAAATTCCATGGCGCGATCAGGCTGTGACGATCAGGCGCCTGGCCGCTTCATTTGGCACGACGTAGGCTGGGTGGCGTAATAGGCGTCGATCTTCTTATCCATCTTCCAGCCGTAGCCCGTGTTTTCCTGGTCATACTTGACGGCCTTGCCATCGACCTTGCTCCAGGTGCCAATGTACAGCGGCTGCTGCAGCTGGTGATCGACCTTGTTCATCATGACGCCACCATTAAGACTCTGGAACTTGGCGCCTTCCATGGCAAATGCCACCTTCACCGGATCGGTCGATTTGCTCGACTTGATCGCCTGCGACAGCATGCCAATGCTGCTGTGGGTCTGGGCGGTGTAGAAGTCGTCGTTGTACTTTTTCTTGTAGCCTTCGACGATGTCCTTGCCGGTGGCGACGTCGCCATTGATCATCCAGTTACCGACGATTTTTACGTGATCGGCACCGGCCGCGCCCATGGCGGTGGGCACGCCGGTGGTAATGGCGTAGTAAGTGTAGAAGTTGGCCTTCAGGTCCGCGTCCTTGGCGGCGCGAATGAGCAAGGCCAGGTCGGCGCCCCAGTTACCGGTGATGACGGTGTCGGCGCCAGAAGCCTTGATCTTGGCGATGTAGGGTGAAAAATCCTTGACCTGGGCGATCGGGTGCAGGTCGTCGCCAACGATCTTGATGTCCGGGCGCTTGCGCTTGAGGTATTCCTTGGCCGCGCGGCTGACCGCCTGGCCGAAGGCGTAGTTCTGGCCAATGATGTAGACGTTCTTGATGTCCTTATTCGGCGCCATGTAAGTGGTCAGCGCCTCCATCTTCATGTCCGAATTGGCGTCAAAGCGAAAGTGCCAGAAGCTGCACTTGCTGTTGGTCATATCGGGATCGATGGCTGCGTAGTTCAGGTAGATCACTTCCTTGCCCGGATTGCGCTCATTGTGCTTGTTGATGGCGTCCAGCAGGGCCAGGCCCACGCCCGAGCCATTGCCCTGGGTGATGTAGCGGTAACCCTGGTCGATGACGGCCTTGAGCTGGGTGAGCGACTCTTGCGGGCTGCCCTTGTTGTCGAAGCCGACCACCTGGATAGTATTGTCGCCCGCCCACTTCTGCTGGTTGGCCAGGTCGGCGATGGTCTGGAAACTCTTGAGCTGGTTCTGGCCGACCGGTGCAAACGGGCCCGATA
This sequence comes from Massilia sp., assembly GCA_045810445.1. Taxonomy (GTDB): domain Bacteria; phylum Pseudomonadota; class Gammaproteobacteria; order Burkholderiales; family Burkholderiaceae_D; genus Telluria_A. The sequence goes on along the minus strand of JBJMVX010000066.1, from coordinate 8,219 downwards.
GCGGGTCGATGAATGCAATCTTGACGGTCTCGGCCTGGGCAACGGCGCTCAGCAGTGCGAGCGATACGGCCAGGGTCAGCGGGCGAATTGGCTTGATCATGAGTCTCCATCCTTCGGTTTTGTATGCGGGTCTGTTGCCCTTGCAGCAAAGCGCTGCCCATCAACCAACGTTGAAACTGGTCATGCTGTCGGTAATTTGTACTCCTTGAATTGCTCGCGCAGCTTGTTCTTCTGGATTTTGCCAGTGGCGCCTACTGGCAGCGCATCGATGAACTGCACGTCGTCAGGCATCCAGAATTTGGCGATTTTTCCGTCGAAAAAGTGCAGGATTTCTTCGCGCGTGACTTCTATCCCGGGGCGCTTGATGACCAACAGCAGAGGGCGCTCGTCCCATTTCGGGTGGAAAATGCCGATGCATGCCGCCTGCAGCACCGCAGGATGCGCCATGGCGATGTTTTCCAGGTCTATCGTCCCTATCCATTCACCGCCGGACTTGATCACATCCTTGCTGCGGTCCGTGATTTGCAGGTAGCCGTCGCCGTCCAGGGTGGCCACGTCGCCAGTAGGAAACCAGCCATCTTGCAGCACATCGCCGCCTTCATTCTTGAAGTAGCTGTTGATGATCCAAGGGCCCTTGACCAGCAAATGGCCATAGGTGACTCCATCCCATGGCAATTCCTTGCCCTCGTCGTCGACAATTTTCATGTCCACGCCAAACACGGCATGGCCCTGCTTTTGCAAAATCTTGCGCTGTTCGTCCTTGGGCAAGCCCAGGTGCTTGGCCTGCAGCCCGCCAGCTGTGCCCAGCGGCGACATTTCCGTCATCCCCCAGGCGTGGATGACCTGGACGTCGAGCTTGTCGATCAAGGTATCCATCATCGCTGGCGGACAGGCCGAACCACCAATGACGGTGCGGCGGAAGGTGCTGAACTGCAGACCGTTCTGCATCACATAATTGATCAGGCCCAGCCAGACGGTGGGCACGCCCGCCGAGAAGGTAACGCCTTCGCTTTCAAACAGTTCATACAGCGATTTGCCATCGAGCGCCGCGCCCGGATACACCATCTTGGCGCCCGACAGCAGCACGGAATACGGCAGGCCCCAGGCGTTCACGTGGAACATGGGCACCACGGGCAGCACGGTGTCCAGCGCTGACACATTCAGTGCGTTGGGCATGGCCGATCCATAGGCATGCAGCACCGTCGAGCGGTGCGAATACAGGGCGCCTTTCGGGTTGCCTGTGGTGCCGGAGGTATAGCACAGCGAGGCGGCCGAGTTCTCATCAAACATCGGCCACTCATACTGTGCCGAGTTGGCGGCAATCAGGTCTTCGTAGCACAGCAGATTGGCAATCTTGGTCTCTGCCGGCATGCGATCATGCTCGGCCATCAGCACAAAGGCTTTGATGGTCTTGCAGTGGGCGGCGACCGCTTCGATCAGTGGCAGGAAGGTCAGGTCGAAAAACAGGACCTGGTCTTCCGCATGGTTGGCGATGTACGCAATCTGTTCGGGATGCAGGCGCGGGTTGACGGTGTGGAGCACGGCGCCGGACCCCGACACGGCGTAATACAGTTCCATGTGCCGATAACCATTCCAGGCCAGCGTGGCCACGCGCTCGCCCATGCGAATGCCCAGGCCAGCCAGGGCATTGGCCATGGTCTTGGCGCGTTGCTGCAGGTCGCGGTAGGTATAGCGATGCAAATCGCCTTCGACCCGGCGCGACACAATTTCTGAATGGGGATAATGCTTGGCGGCGTAATCGAGAATGGTGGAAACGAGCAACGGCTGGCTCATCATTTGTCCCATGACAGGACTCATCGGATACGACGTCATTGACACTCCAAGGCAAGCTGCAGGATGAACGAGTTTCGTACGACCGTGCTAAAACAGTCAACGTTTTTCGATTGTGCAACGCAACAAGCTGCGTTTTTGACAGGCGTTACCAAATGTAAGCACGATTCGCTGCAATTGTGCAGGGGACTAGAATCCGGTCGTTACGGTACAATTCTGCTATCTTTATTGACCAACGACCGCGACTGGAACTGCCATCACTGCTGACGACCTTCCTCTCGACAATTCATTCGCCGCTCTGCCGCCCTCGCTGTACACCCGTCTGATGCCCACTCCCCTGCCCGCGCCTTATCTGGTTGCGGCAAGTGCCCGGGCCGCAGCGCTGCTGGGCCTGGATGTCGCCGACCTTGCGCGCGAAGACTTCGTCAGCCTATTTACCGGCAATACGGTGGCCAAGCGCTCGCAGCCGCTGGCGGCAGTGTATTCGGGCCACCAGTTCGGTGTCTGGGCCGGCCAACTGGGCGATGGTCGCGCTATCCTGCTCGGCGACCTTGCCACGCCGACCGGGCCGATGGAGCTGCAACTGAAGGGTGCGGGCCTGACGCCTTACTCGCGCATGGGCGACGGCCGCGCCGTGCTGCGTTCCTCGATCCGCGAATTCCTCTGCTCCGAGGCCATGGCAGCGCTCAATATTCCAACCACGCGCGCCCTGATGGTCACAGGTTCCGACCAGGGCGTCTTGCGCGAGACAGTAGAAACGTCTGCCGTGGTGACTCGCATGGCACCGAGCTTTGTGCGTTTTGGCTCCTTCGAGCACTGGTTCTACCGCGACAAACCGGAAGAACTGCGCATCCTGGCTGACTATGTGATTGACAACTTCTACCCCGAGCTGGGCGAGGAAACCAATCCCTACAAGGCGCTGCTGGCCGAGGTGACGCGCCGCACTGCGCGCATGATCGCGCATTGGCAGGCGGTCGGCTTCATGCATGGCGTGATGAATACCGACAATATGTCGGTCCTTGGCCTAACACTTGACTACGGCCCCTTTGGTTTCATGGAAGCCTTCGACTCCCAGCACATCTGCAACCACACTGACCAGAACGGCCGCTATTCGTATGCCAACCAGCCGCAAATCGGCCATTGGAACTGCTTCGCCCTCGGGCAGGCGCTCCTGCCGCTGATTGGCGAGGTGGAAGACGCCCAGGAAGCCTTAGGCGTGTACGAACCTGAGTTTGCTGCCAAAATTGACGAGCTGCTGCACGCCAAACTTGGCCTGATACACTTTTTTGACGAGGACCGCCAGCTGTTCGAGTCCATGTTTTCGCTCATGCACGACAATCACGTGGACTTCACCCAATTTTTCCGCAAACTGGGTCAGTTGCAGCTGGACCATCCAGAGCGCGATGCCGTCGTGCGCGACATGTTCCTGGACCGCGAAGCGTTTGACACCTGGGCCGTACAATACCGCCAGCGCCTGCGCCAGGAAGACCGCAGCGATGCGGCCAGGCGGGTCGCCATGGATTTGGCCAACCCGAAATACGTACTGCGCAACTATCTAGCCCAGGTGGCGATTGAAAAAGCCCAGAAAAAAGACTATTCCGAAGTGGCCCGTCTGCTGGCCGTGCTGGAGCGGCCATTCGACGAGCAGCCGGAAAACGAGGCCTACGCCGCCCTGCCGCCTGACTGGGCCAGCCATTTGGAAGTAAGCTGTTCTTCCTAACCTGAACAAGGACACCCTCATGAGCGACAAAGTCACCAAGTCGGACGCCGAATGGCGCGCCATGCTTGATCCCATGGAATACCAGGTCACGCGCCACGCCGCCACCGAGCGCGCCTTCACCGGCAAATTCTGGGACCACCACGAACACGGCATCTACACCTGCGTGTGCTGCAACACGCCCCTGTTTGCCTCGGATGCAAAGTTCGACTCCGGCTGCGGCTGGCCCAGCTATTTCAAGGCGCTCGATCCTGCCAATGTGATCGAAAAGACCGACCGCACCCATGGTATGCTGCGCACCGAAATCATTTGCGCCGTCTGTGACGCCCACCTGGGACACGTTTTCCCGGATGGACCGCCACCAACGGGCCTACGCTACTGTATTAATTCCGCTTCGCTGCGTTTCGACCCACTGTAAAGAATCACCATGAAGATATTGTTCGACCTGTTCCCCATTCTGCTGTTCTTCCTCGTCTTCAAGGTGGGCGAGTCGAACGAAGCGGGCTCCTTGGCGCTGGCGACGGTGCTGGTGGGCAGTTTTGTGGCTGGCGGGGCGCTATTGCCCGACCAAGGGCCGATCATGCTGGCTACTATTTCGGCCATTGTGGCGTCGGTTGGCCAGATCAGCTATCTGAAGCTGCGGGGCCGCAAGGTCGATTTCATGCTGTGGGTGTCGTTTGGTGTGATCGCCATCTTTGGCGGGCTGACCATCTACTTCCACAATCCGCTGTTCATCATGTGGAAACCCACCATCATCTACTGGTTGCAAGCCGGCGCCATCCTGATGTCCTTCCTGGTGTTCCGCAAGAATCTGATTCGGGAAATCATGGAGGAACAGATCACCCTGCCCGATCCCGTGTGGGACCGCATGTGTTTGGGGTGGGTGGCCGCCTTCTTCTTCCTGGGGGCCTTGAATCTACTGGCGGCATTCGTCGTATTCAAAGGCAATACCAGTGCCTGGGTCAGTTTCAAGCTGTTCGGCATGAACGGCCTGTTACTGATCCTTATGGTGGTACAGGGTTTATATCTGTCGAAGTACATGGAAGAGGAAAAAACATGAGCCCGGCAGAGCGTCCGGAACGCATCCGCGCCCTGCTGACGGCAGCCTTGGCGCCCACCGTGCTGGAACTGAGCGACGATTCGGCCCAGCATGCCGGTCACGCGGGCGCAGCCTCTGGCGCGGGGCATTTCAGCGTGAAAATCGTGTCGGCGCGTTTCGAAGGGCTCAGACTCGTCATGCGACATCGACTCGTGTATGATTCCGTGCACGATATGATGGACACCGACATTCACGCACTTGCCATTACGGCTGTGGCACCGTCTGAATTGCCGGAAACGCCTGTTTCAGCGGGCCTTAAGAAATCTATCTGACAATCGGCAACGCTAAGTAGAACATAACCATATTTTGTCCAAGTAACTTTCCCCAATCAGGAATTAATAATGACTTTGAAGCCAGCCCGCTTGCTGTTAGCACTGATCGCCGTAGCCGCAATGCCTGTATTCGCGCAAAATGTTGCAGTCGTCAATGGTAAAGCCATCCCCAAATCGCGTGCAGATGCCATCGTTCAACAAGTTGTGGCCCAGGGTCAGCGTCCCGACTCGCCGGAACTGCAAGAACTGGTACGCCAGGATCTGATCAACCGCGAAGTGCTGATGCAAGAAGCCATCAAGCTCGGTTTCGACAAGGGTGCGGCAGTCAAGGAACAACTGAACGTGGCGCGCGAAACGCTGGTGATCAGCGCCATGATGCGCGATTACATGGACAAGCATCAGATTGCTGAAGCGGACGTCAAGGCAGCTTATGACACCTTCGCCAAGGAAAAAGCGAACGACAAGGAATTCCATGTGCGCCACATCCTGCTGGCCAATGAAGCCGATGCCAAGGCTGTCATCGCCAAATTGAAGGGCGGCGCCAAGTTCGAAGACCTGGCCAAGACTTCCATCGACAAGGGCTCGTCGGAAACCGGTGGCGACCTCGACTGGCTGCCCCTGTCGGCCTTGCCAAAAACCTTTGCTGATGGCCTGGCTGTCATGAAAAAAGGCGAAGTCACCCAGGTTCCCGTCAAAACGGAAAACGGTTTTCACGTGATCAAGGTCGATGATACCCGCCCTGCCAAAGTGCCGACCTACGATGAACTGAAAGAGCGCATTGCGCAATCCTTGCAAGACCAGCGCATGCAGGCCTATCAAGCCCAGCTGGAAAGCAAAGCTAACGTCGTCATCAAGAAGTAACGCTACCATTACGTCATGTTGTTAGGATAAGCCCACGCTGATGCAGCCACTGGCCGTCCCACTTTTTTTAGGATCTGTACAATGATTTTGAAGCCTGCCCGCCTGATGCTCGCCATGGTTGCCCTGGTTGCCGCCCCTGCCTTTGCCGCCCCTGCGGCGCCAGCAGATGTCGCTGCCACCGTCAACGGCAAGGTCATCACCAACGCCAAGATCGACCTGATGGTCAAGCAAGTTGTCGCTCAAGGCAAACAAACCGACTCGCCGCAATTGCGCGAAGCCATCAAACGTGATCTGGTTGCCCGTGAAGTCCTGATCCAGGAAGCGGACAAACAGGGTTTCGGCATTCGTCCTGACGTCAAGGCTGCGCTTGAAAACGCACGCCAGAGCATCATCATCACGGCGTTGCTGAGCGACTACCTGAAAAAGAATCCGATCAAGGAATCCGACATCAAGGCCGAATACGATCGTATGAAGTCGCAGATGAGCGACAAGGATTACCGCGCCCGCCACATCCTGGTGCCGACCGAAGAAGAAGCGAAAGCGATCATCGTCAAGCTCAAGGCTGGCGCCAAGTTTGAGGACCTGGCCAAGGCCCAGTCGAAAGACAGCTCGGCAGAAAAAGGTGGCGATCTGGACTTCGTCAATCCTGGCAACTACGTTCCTGAGTTTGCACGTGCCCTGGTGGCCCTGCAAAAAGGCGGCGTGACTGAAACGCCAGTGCGTACCCAGTTTGGTTACCACGTGATCCGTCTGGACGACACCCGTCCTACTCAGGTGAAGATCCCGACGTTTGAAGAGCAACGCCAGCAGATCGGCGAGCAACTGCAACAGCGCGCAGTGCAAGCTTATCGCACTCAGTTGCAATTGAAGGCCAAGATCCAGTAAGCCGGATTGGTTCGCAAAAAAGCCGCCAGGGTTAAAGCTGGCGGCTTTTTTACGTCTGAAAAGGATGTGAGGCTTGCGACACCCAGAAAGTCAACCCGTCATCCTCGCGAAAGCGGGACAGATTGTAACCCCGTCGTCCTCGCGAAATGAACTGACTCCCAAAAGCTGGACTCCTTTCCAGCCTTTGGGAGCGTGCAATGACGCAGTACACAGAGCAGTTTAAATTGTCCGTGGTGAGAGCGTATATGACCGGTGAAGCCGGCTATACGACAGTTGGGCAGAATTATCACGTGCCGCGAGGTTTGGTGCGGCGGTGGGTCACTTTTTTCAAGCTTCATGGGCGTGAAGGACTGAGACCGAAGTCGTCATCGGGACGATACGACCCCGCCTTCAAAAAGTCGGTCCTCGAGCACATGTGGGAGAATAAGCTCTCCTTTGGCGAAGTAGCGGCCGCATTCAATGTTCGCGGACAATGCGCTATCAGTGCTTGGGAACGCGCCTATTTGGCCGAAGGGATAGATGCACTGGCCTCACGCTCTCGACGAAGATCCGATTCCATGTCCGCTGTGACAAAACCACAAGTGCCCCGTCCCGATGACGCCAGCCGTACTCGCGAACAATTGTTGGCCGAAATCGAATACCTCCGCTGCGAGGTTGCCGTGCTAAAAAAGTTGGAGGCCTTAGATCAATCGAAACGCGCGGCAGCAAGGAAAAAGCGCAAATAGCGATCGATCTAGGGCAGCAGTTTCCGATGGCAACCCTGCTTAACGTTTGCGGCCTGAAGCGAAGCACTTTCTTCGACTGCAAGAAGGCGCTTGCGGCGCCAGACAAGTACGCGAGCAAGCGCGCTCTCATTGCTGATATCTTCAATAGCCACCACGGTCGCTATGGATATCGTCGTGTTACGAACGCCCTACGCAATCTCGGGCACGTTATCAACTTCAAGACTGTCCAGCGCCTTATGGGTGAAATGGGATTGAAATCACTCGTGCGCCCAAAGAAATATCGATCATACAAAGGCGGCTTATCGCCAGTGGCGCCAAATCTGCTGGCGCGTCAATTCAACGCCGACAAGATGAACGAGAAGTGGACGACCGATGTCACTGAATTTAACGTGGGAGGATTGAAGCTCTACCTCTCGCCAGTAATGGATCTGTTCAACGGCGAGATTATTGCCGTTGAAATGGCAACGCGGCCGATCTTCTCTATGGTCACGAAGATGATACGCAAGGCATTCAAGAAACTGGGGCGCGACGATGCACCGCTGCTGCACTCCGACCAAGGGTGGCAATACCGCATGCCCCTCTACCAAGCTCTGCTAAAGCAACATGGCGCCGTCCAAAGCATGTCGCGTAAGGGCAACTGCCATGACAACGCATCGATGGAAAGCTTCTTCGCCGTACTCAAGACCGAATATTTCTACCTCAACAAATTCGCAAGCATCGAGGCATTGCAGAGGGGGCTGAAGCAATACATCAAGTATTACAATAACGACCGCATCAAGGAAAAATTGGGCGGCCTGAGTCCTGTACAGTACAGAACTCAGTTCGCCGGGTCCTAGCAATCTATCGTCCGGCTTTTTGGGGTCACTTCA
>JBJMVX010000065.1:0-7390 GCA_045810445.1 Massilia sp. | reverse complement strand
CATGACCAAGCGCGGTCTGGTGATCATGGTGGGCGCGACCGGTTCGGGTAAATCGACCACGCTCGCGGCGATGGTCGGCTACCGCAATGAACACAGCTACGGTCACATCATCACGATTGAAGACCCGGTCGAATATGTCCACCCGCACCACAACTGCGTCATCACCCAGCGCGAAGTTGGGGTCGATACCGAGACGTTTGAAGCGGCGCTGAAAAATTCGTTGCGCCAGGCGCCGGACGTGATTCAGATTGGCGAGATTCGCGACCGCGAAACGATGGAGCACGCGATTGCGTTTGCGGAGACCGGCCACTTGTGCCTGGCGACCCTGCACGCGAACAGCGCCAACCAGGCGCTGGACCGTATCATCAACTTCTTCCCTGAAGAGCGCCGCGCCCAGTTGTTGATGGACTTGTCGCTGAACCTGAAAGGGCTCATTTCGCAGCGCCTGATTCCGCTGAAGGATTCGAAAGGCCGCTGCGTGGCAATTGAGATCATGCTCAATTCGCCGCTGATCTCCGACCTGATCTTCAAGGGCAATGTGCACGAGATCAAAGAGATCATGAAGAAGTCGCGCGAGCTGGGTATGCAGACCTTTGACCAGGCCCTGTTCGACCTGTTTGAAGCGGACATGATTTCGTATGAAGACGCGCTGCGTAATGCCGACTCGGTCAATGACCTGCGTCTGGCGATCAAACTCAAAGGCAAGGACGCGAAAAACCGCGACCTGTCGGCCGGCACCGAACACTTGGGGATTGTTTGATGAGCACATTCGATTTCACAGCCAAGGATATTGGCGGCGCGGAGGTGGACCTGGCCAAGTACAAGGGCAAGGTGCTGCTGATCGTGAACACGGCCAGCGAATGCGGCTTCACGCCCCAGTACAAGGGGCTGGAAAAGGTGTACGAACAGTTCAAGGACAAGGGCGCTGTCGTGCTCGGTTTTCCCTGCAATCAGTTCAAGGGGCAGGAACCTGGCGGCGAAGCGGAAATTGGCGCGTTCTGCGAAAAGAACTTCGGCGTGACCTTTCCGCTGTTCTCGAAAGTGAATGTGAACGGCGACGACGCGCATCCTTTGTTCAAGCATTTGAAAAAGGAAGCGCGCGGCGTGCTCGGTAGTCAGCTGATCAAGTGGAACTTCACAAAGTTCCTGGTCAAGAAGGACGGCAGCGTGTACAAGCGATACGCACCGGCGACGAAGCCGGAAGAGATGGTTAAGGATATCGAGATGCTGCTGGCCGAATAAGCCAAGCGATCCGATCGCAGCAGCAATCCGCGCTCCACCCGTCGTCCTCGCGAAAGCGGGGACCCATACTGAGGTGAACGAAGTATGGGTCCCCGCTTCCGCGAGGACGACGTTTTTCATCCTAGTATCGGTCGCAAGGCCACGCACCGCAGCTTTCGCGGGGACGACGTCAATCTTGTGGCGCTCTTAACTTCCGACGGATGACCATTCACTTCTCCCGATGACAATACTGTTCGAAGCCCAAACATTCAAAACCAAACTGAAGAAACCTGCCTCCTGGTCGGACAGCGTCTTCCAGTACTGCTACTTCGAGGACTTTGATTCCGAGGGCGCCGACATGGGTTCACATTTCATTGCCTGCACTTTCGACCGGTGCGAATGGTACTGGGGCCATTTCAACTGCGCGGTGCTGGTTGGCGTCAAATTCAACAACTGCCGTTTCAGAGGCACCGGCTTTAGCGGTTGCAAATTCGTTGAGTGCGAATTTGTCGATTGCAGCTTCGAACTGGATAATTTGAACTCACCTTGCCGCTTCGAAGACATTGGCTGGTACGGTTGCTCCCAGCTTCGTTGCCCAGGTCTGGAAGAGCAATTTCGTAGCCGACGCTAGTGGAAATAAGGGAAGCAAGTCCAAAGTTTCCTTACCCGCCAACAAGAAATATTCTGCAAAGCAATGACACAATGATGACATTCACCAAACGAATAAAGCTTATGCAATCTTGATTCGAAGATATTGAATATGTGAATGCTCCACATCAGAACTTGAAATTGGATTTATATGTCAAGAAACCCAATAATGTCGTTACACCAAAACATTAAAGGGACTCACATGAACTTGATCAAAAATATGGAAGCCGTCTTCCTCGCTGTTGTCGTCGCCGCCGGCGTCACCGCCTTCGCTACCGCCAAGGTCGCGCCACACGCAGCGCCAGTAGCCAGCGCCACCTCGGAAAAAATCGCGACTGTTGTCGTCAGCACCAAACGCCTGACCGCCGCACAGAAAGCGCAACTCGACTCGTAATTATCAGGCCAGCGCCTGGTCGATCAGTTCGACCCAGTGCGTGACGGGAGTGTCAGTTCCCGATTGCAGGTGATTGAGGCAGCCAATGTTTGCCGACACAATCACCTCGGGGCCGGTAGCAAGCAGGTTCACCAGCTTCCTGTCCCTCAGCTCCATGGCCAATGCCGGTTGCAGCATCGAATAGGTGCCCGCCGACCCGCAGCACAAATGACTATCAGCGCACAGCGTCACCTCGACGCCGATGGCGCGCAACAAGGCTTCCACCTTGCCGCGAATTTGCTGCCCATGCTGCAGCGTGCATGGCGGGTGCCAGGCCACTTTCTTCTGCAGCCTTCCACCCAAACGCTCCACCAGAACGTCCTCGAACTGCGGCAGCACTTCGCTCAAGTCGCGCGTGAGCGCCGAAATGCGGCTTGCCTTCTCGGCATAGGCGCTGTCATGCGCCAGCAAGTGGCCGTACTCCTTGACCGTCACGCCGCAGCCTGACGCCGTCATCACAATTGCTTCCACCTGGTCCACCATGGGCCACCACGCATCGATATTACGGCGCATATCGTCCAGCGCCGCATCCTGGTCATTGAGGTGGTAACGCAGCGCACCACAGCACCCTGCCTTGGGCGCGACAAGCAGTTGCACCCCGACCGCATCGAGCACGCGCGCAGTGGCCGCGTTGATGTTGGGCGCCATGGCAGGCTGCACACAGCCGTCCAGCACCAGCATCTTGCGTGCATGCGTGCGCTGCGGCCACGCGCCTGCCTTCGGCACATTGGGCAGCTTGTCCTGCAGCGCAGGCGACAACAGGGGCCGTACCAGCTTGCCAGCCTTGTACAGTGGCGTAAAGATCCACTTGCGCGGCAAGGTCTCCTTCAGCACCGTGCGCACGATGCGCTCGGCCAGCGGCCGCCGTACACGCTGCTCCACAATCTTGCGGCCGATGTCGGCCAGCCGACCATATTTGACACCTGATGGACAAGTCGTCTCGCAGCTGCGGCAGGTCAGGCAGCGGTCAAGGTGGGTCTGGGTCTTGCGCGTGACCGGCGCGCCTTCCAGCACCTGCTTGATCAGGTAGATGCGCCCACGCGGGCCGTCCAATTCATCGCCCAGTATCTGGTAGGTGGGACAGGTGGCAGTGCAAAAGCCGCAGTGCACACAGGCGCGCAGGATCGCTTCGGCTTCATCGCCTTCGCTGCTGCCCTTGATGAAATCGGCCAGATTGGTTTGCATGTCTAGTACATCCGTCCGGGGTTGAACACGCCATGGGGATCGAATGCATCCTTGAGGCGCTGGTGAATTTTTGCCACAGCCGGCGCCAGCGGCTCGAACACGCCAACGTTCTTGTCACTGCCGCGAAACAGCGTCGCGTGGCCACCCGCCGCGCGCACCGAGCGCCGGATGTTGTGCGCAGTGACCGGGTCCGACGGTGCCTTGAGCCAGCGCTGCGCACCGCCCCATTCAATCAGTAGCTCGCCGCGCAGGATGATGGCGCTGGCCGCCGACGGGAGAGACAGGCGCCACAGGCTGGTGGCATCAGTAAAAAAGGCGTGCCGCTGTTCGCGCAGGCCGCGCCAGAAGGCCGCGCCATCGGCGACGGACTCACCGCCCAGCGACCGTTCGGCCGCATCGACCGCAGCACCAGCGCCACTGAGGCGCACGGTAAGCACGCCGTCATGCCAGCAGGTCGCCGAAATGGGCAAAGGCTGACCCGCCCACGTATTCATCTGATCGAGCGCCGCAATCTCGCTCATCGCGAAACGCAATGTGGTTTCACGTACCGGACGTGGCAGCACCTTGACCGACATCTGCAGCAGCAAGCCTAGCGTGCCGAGTGAGCCGGCCAAGAGCCGCGACACGTCATAGCCTGCCACGTTCTTCATCACCTGTCCGCCAAAAGTCAGCACCTCACCCCGGCCATCCATCATCACGGCGCCGAGCACGAAGTCACGCAAGGCACCGGTGGTTGGTCGTCTAGGTCCGGAAAGACCGCTGGCGATAATGCCCCCAAATGTGGCGTTATCGCCAAAGTATGGTGGCTCGAAGGCCAACATTTGTCCCCTTTGCGCAAGCACGGTTTCGATCTCCGATAGCGGCGTGCCGCAACGGGCAGTAATGACCAGTTCTGTCGGCTCGTAGTCCACGACGCCACTGTAGGCGCGGGTGTCGAGAATGTCGCCTTCGAGATGCTGGCCATACCAGTCCTTGGTGCCGCCGCCACGGATGCGCAATGTGCGGCCAGCCGCAGCGGCTCCCAGCACCTGTTCGCGGAAGTGGTCGATGTCGGCCATGTCAGAAGCGCGGCAAGTGAGCGAACGGCAGTGCGCCGCCGCTAACGCGCATCTTGCCAAATTCGGCGCAGCGGTTCAGCGTGGGGATTGCCTTGTCGGGATTGAGCAGAAAGGCCGGATCAAAAGCACGTTTCACAGCGAAGAACATATCCAGTTCCGCACGCGAAAACTGCAGGCACATGGAGTTGATTTTTTCAATGCCTACGCCATGCTCGCCCGTGATGGTGCCACCTACCTCGATACATAGTGCCAGGATCTCGGCGCCAAAGGCTTCGGCGCGTTCAAATTCGCCAGGCTGATTGGCATCGAACAGAATCAGCGGATGCAAATTGCCGTCGCCAGCATGGAACACATTGGCGCAGCGCAGTCCATGCGCCTGCTCCATGCGCGCGATGCCGGTCAAGACGGTGGCCAGATGCTTGCGCGGGATGGTGCCGTCCATGCAATAGTAGTCGGGCGAAATGCGACCGGCGGCAGGGAAAGCGTTTTTGCGGCCGGACCAGAAACGCAGGCGCTCGGCCTCGTTCTGCGAAATGGTCATGGCGCTGGCGCCCGCCTTGGCCAGGACCGCTGACATGCGTTCGATTTCCTCGTCCACTTCCAGTTGGGTGCCATCGGCCTCGCACAGCAAGATGGCAGCGGCGTTCGTGTCGTAACCTGCCTTCACAAATGGCTCCACCATGCGCGAGGAAGTGCGGTCCATCATTTCCAGACCTGCCGGGATAATGCCCGCGCCAATGACGCTGGCCACGGCATCGCCACCGGTGACCACGTCGTCGAACGACGCCATGATCACGCGCGCGCAGGCGGGCTTGGGAATGAGCTTGACGGTCACTTCGGTGACGATGCCAAGCATGCCTTCCGAGCCGATGAACACAGCCAGCAAATCAAGCCCCGGAGCGTCGAGCGCCTCGCCACCGAGTTCGATGATGTCGCCATCGATGGTGGCCACGCGCACCCGCATGACGTTGTGGATGGTCAGACCATATTTAAGGCAATGCACACCACCCGAATTTTCGGCCACGTTGCCGCCAATAGTGCAGGCAATTTGCGAGGACGGATCCGGAGCGTAGTACAGACCATGCTGCGCGGCTGCCTCGGAAATGGCCAGATTGCGCACGCCAGGCTGCACCACGGCCAGGCGCGCATAGGGCTCCATGCGCACGATTTTATTGAGCCGCGCGGTGGAGATGACGACCCCGTCGGCCAAGGGCATGGCGCCACCGGACAGGCCAGTGCCGGCGCCGCGCGGCACGATGGGAACCTGCATGTCGCGGCATAGATTTAAAATCGCCAGCACCTGCGCTTCGTCACGCGGCAAGGTCACAATCATGGGCAACTGGCGATAGGCGGCCAGGCCGTCGCATTCGTAGGGCCGCGTGTCCTCGGCATCCGAAAGCACACAGCCTTCGGGCAGCAGGGCGCGCAGTGCGGCGGCGACCTTGTGCTGGCGTTCGGGATCGATTGCTTGGGAGACGGACATCCCACGATTGTAAGCACAATCAGGCGTTTTGTCGTATGCTCGCCCTATTCTTTTCGTAACCAGGACACAAGCATGGGCAACAGACTTTCCAAGATCGCCACGCGTACGGGCGACAACGGCAGCACGGGACTGGGCGACGGCAGCCGCACCCAGAAAGACAGCGTACGCATTCACAGTCTCGGTGAAGTCGACGAGCTCAATTCCTTTGTCGGCCTGCTGCTGTGCGAGGACATGCCGGCTGATTTGCGCGAAGAGCTGGTCACGATCCAGCATGATCTGTTCGACCTTGGCGGAGAGCTGTGCATTCCGGGCTACCAAATGATCACCGACGACCATGTAGGGCGCCTGGACGACCTGCTGGAGAAGTACAACGGTACCTTGCCGGCACTGTCGGAATTCATTTTACCGGCCGGTTCGCGCGCCGCGTCGATTGCGCATGTGTGCCGCACGGTGTGCCGGCGCGCTGAACGCAGCATTGTCACGCTGGGCAAGACGGAAACGATCAATGATCATCCGCGCCAGTATGTGAACCGCTTGTCGGATCTGATGTTTGTGCTCTCGCGCGTATTGAACCGCTATGCGGGCGGTAGCGACGTGCTGTGGCAGCACGAGCGCAAAAGGGGCTGACGATGAAGCCATTCTTTCTGGCGGGTGTGCTGTTGATGGCGAATGCCGTGTCGGCGGCGACGCCACCGGCGGTGCGCTCTGAAGTCGCGCAGCTGATGACGGCGGTGGAGAAGTCCGGCTGCAAGTTCAATCGCAATGGCAGCTGGTACAGCGCCGAGGAAGCGCGCGCGCATTTGCAGAAGAAGTTCGATTACATGGACAAGAAGGATCTGGTGACCAGCACCGAGGTGTTCATTGAAAAAGGCGCGTCGACCAGCAGCATGAGCGGCAAGCCGTACGAGATGCAATGCGCGGGGGCGAAAACCACGACCAGCGCTGCCTGGCTCAATGAAGAATTGAAGCGCGTTAGAGAAGCCAAAGCGAAGAAATAACGATACCCCACCACCTCACTGTTCTTGCGAAAGCGAGAACCCATAACCCCTCTGCTTCGCAATAAGGTACCAAGAAGCGCAGGTGCTATGGGTTCTCGCTTTTGCAAGAACAGTGTGTGGTAAGGCCGCGTTTAGCCGTTGTTGACCACCAGGCGCGGCTCGCCGGCGCCAATGCGCTGACGAATCGACGCTGCGATACCCTTGGCATCCAAGCCCACGCCAGCCAGCAGCGCAGCTGGATCGCCATGGTCGATGAACTTGTCGGGAAGCCGACCAACATACTGTTCTTGCGAAAGCGAGAACCCATAACCCCTCTGCTCCGCTATGAAGTAACAAAAGCGCAGGTGCTATGGGTTCTCGCTTT
>JBJMVX010000064.1:0-11581 GCA_045810445.1 Massilia sp. | reverse complement strand
CGCGCTGTTCCTGGACGATGGCAAATTTCATAGCTCGGCCGGGATTTCGGCAGGCATCGACTACACGCTGTCGCTGGTTGAGCGCGATCTCGGACGCGCACTTGCCTTGCAGGTGGCCCGCGAACTGGTGATGTTTCTGAAACGCCCAGGCGGCCAGTCCCAATTTAGCGCCCAGTTGGCAGCGCAGGTTGACGCTGGCGATCCAGACCGTTTTGGGGAACTGACCCGTTGGATCGCAGCGCATCTGGCCGATAATTTGACGGTGGAATTGATGGCGGACCGGATCGCCATGAGCCCGCGCAATTTCGCGCGCCGCTTCATTGAGGCGATGAACGTCACGCCCATCAAATACGTGCAGACCTTGCGCGTGGATGCGGCGCGTCGCATGCTCAGCGACACGACCTTGCCGATTGCGCGTGTTGCCGAGCGCTGCGGCTTTGCCTCAGCCGAGGCGATGCGACTGGCGTTTCACCGGCATGTGCATGTCACACCAGTCGACTTTCGTGCCCGTTTTCAGACCAGCAAACCGCTGCTTCCTTGAGTTTCCAACACCGGTCAGCGGTGCTTGAGGTGCTGGTCGAAAAAGGTCACAACGCTGGCATTCATACTTGTGTGGAAGGCCGCCCGATCAAAGTCGCCAGCGTCCTGGCACAAGGCAGGCGGACGCAGTAGTCCCGTGCACGGGGCGAGGAAGGACAAATGCCCAGCGCCGCGAACGAGATGCTCCTCCAGCTTGCCAGCAAGTGCGCTCTGCAAGGGGCCGAGGAAGCTTACCTTGTCGTCATTTTCGGCCAGCCACAGCTGAACCGGGACCTGGACCTGATCAAGGGAATGCTCGCCAAACGTGAAACCCATACCGGGCGCGGCCAACACCGCAGCCTTGATGCGGGGGTCGGCCACGAAAGCTGATCCGGCCAAAGGGGCAGAGGCCTTCATATACGGCGAGGCCGCATGCTCGAGCACCTTGCAGGCAAATTCCGGGGCCTTGGCGCAGTGGCTGGCGATCAGGCGCAGATCCGGCTGCGCGCCGATGGCATTCAAGACCGTGAAGCCGCCCATGGAAAAACCAAAGGCGCCGACGCGCTGCGGGTCGATATGGGCCTTACCGGACCAGGCGCCCAGTATATGGCCTAGCGTCGCCTCAAATTGTGCCGACCTGTCATTGAAAAAAGTAGTCGAGGCCAGCGCACTTTGGTCGAGGAAATTGTCGCCCGAATGCATGGGAGCGGCTACCACATAGCCTGCGCTGGCCAGCGCCAGCGCAAGGTCCACATGCGCCAGCGGCCCTGCGCCATTGCCGTGGGAAATGACAATCAGCGGCAAGCTGTTACCTGCGATGACCCCATCCTTGGCGACGCTCATCAGGCCGGTGCCAGCAAGGGTGGTCGGCATGGGCCGGTCCGCGCTTGGATACCAAACAGCGATCATGAAAGGTTTGCCGTCAGGACCATTGGCCTGCGTGGTTTGAAAGCCAACCGGCTTGGCCGGGCGCATGGCAGTCATCACCATGGCGCCTGCCAGCAGGCAGACCAGTACGAGCAATCCCAGAAAAAGCCTGCGTAACCACATCATGAACAGTCCTGTCGCCTCAATGAAGTCGCCCATCTTGCGGCTCGCAAGCGCACAAAACAAGGGAAAAATGATACATACACAACACTAATACTGAGGAATCACCCTATTTTTAATGTTGCAGCGTATAAAAACTACCACTGCCTAGCAAAATAAGGTTAAAGTCATTACCAAGGCCGCGCAATCCAGCGCGGACGGCCCAGGAGACCACCATGAGCATGAACCCCGCCTCGCTGTCCACCAATACCGCTATCGCCGAGCCCATGGCCGAGATGAACATGACGCCGCTGATCGATGTGATGCTGGTCTTGATCATCATGTTGATCATCACAATCCCGAAGCAAAACCATTCAGTGAACCTCGATCTGCCGCAGGGACATAGTAGCGATGTGGCGCAGCACATCATCACCATCGATGTCGATTTCGATGGCGCGATTTTATGGGATGGCATCATGGTGCCGAACCGGGCGGCGCTGGAAAAGAAACTGCTGGCTGTGGCAAGCGACACGGGACGCTCGGAAGTGCATCTGCGCCCTAACAAGCTCGCTGCCTACAAGAGCGTGGCAGGCGTGATGGCCGTGGCCCAACGCTCGGGCGTGGTCAATATCGGGATCGTCGGTAACGAGCAGCTGATCTAGCCTTAAGCAAACACATCAATGATCTGCCCGACGCCAGCGCTTTTGGCGCTCGGGCTCACTGTCCCGGACTGGGCCGCGAGCGACGCGGCCGGTTCGACCTTCCCGCTACCGAGCAAGCGCTCGCGCCGTTCACTGACCTGGTCCGACTGCTGGATGCGGGATTCAAGCTGAGAAATCTTGCTGCGCAGCGCGTCCGCCGTGGCGCGGCTTTGGGGCGACTTGGCGTCAGCACAATTGACGCAGTCCGACAATTGCTGCTGCAGGCGCTGCAATTGCGCCTGCAATGCAGCGGCCGCAGGTAGTGTACCTGCTGTATCGGGCACTGCTGCGGCGACTGCACCGACTGCGGCCATCTGGCTCCTCCTCCGACTGCGTCAATACTATCATCGGCGCGCCGTGCCGCGCACACCATTGACTTGATGCAAAAGAAAGCTTGATTTCCATTAAGAACGTAATGTGCGTTCGCGCACCGTCCGTACCAACTCGACGCAGCATCATGGTTACAAATGACCTGGGAGCTGGAGTAAGACGATGGTGGTATTGACTCATACAGAACGGTGTTTTCTAGAACGCGGCGGTGCACTCTGGTGCATGCGCCTGGTCCAGCCCGAGGGCTGGGAAATCTACAAACTGACCTGGGAAGGCGAAGAAGTGGTTGAGGTCAAACCGCCTACCCAACACCAGGCGGAGCAATGGATTTTCTTGTTGGCAGATTTGTCCGGCCCCAGCAATCTGGTGGCGGTCCATCATGCGGTGAGCCGCCCCCTTGGCAATCCGGCGCATGTGTTTCCCCCGCTGCTGTAGCGCAAACCATCGCCAGAAACCGCTGTCTATTCCTCAAAATAGCCTCTTCGTCACTTTTTCCTGTTCTCGGCAGGCGGCTTGGCCTACAGTGCTGACTCGTTCAATTCACAGGGAAACATCGATGAAACCTTCTACCCGGGCAAGCACTGCCGTCCTCGCCCTCGGGCTGGTCATGGGCATGGCCCACGCCGCGCCAGGCGCCACTGATCTGGACAGTCGCCGCGCCGCGCTCAACAGCCTGATCAAGCAGCAGTGGGAATACACGATGCGGACCAGCCCCGAGTATGCGTCCATGCTGGGCGACAAGCGCTACAACAACCGCCTGTCGGACTTCTCGCAAAAGGCCATCGATGCGGACCTGAAACAGACTGCCCTGTTCCTGAAGAAATTCAACGCCATCGACACCACCGGCTTTCCCGCCCAGGAGCAGATCAACAAGGCGCTGATGGTGCGCAACCTGCAAATCTCGGTCGAAGGCGCCCGTTTCAAGGAATGGGAAATGCCGGTCGCGCAAAACTCGGGGATCCAGATCGACGCGCCCCAGCTCGTTTCCATGTTGTCCTTTTCTACCGTCAAGGATTACGAAGACTATATCGCCCGCCTGCATCAGTTGCCGCGCCTGTTTGCGGAGACCACAGTGCAGATGCAAAAAGGCATGCATGACGGCCTGATGCCCCCCCAATTTCTGATCCCGAAAATCACTGCGCAATGTGACGATATCGCGGGCCAGAAAGCGGAAGATTCGCCCTTCGGACAGCCGCTCAAGAAGTTTCCCGACACTTTCTCGGCAGCCGACAAGGCCCGCCTGAGCAAGGCGGTGCTCGCCGCCATCGACAAGGACGTGGTGCCAACCTACAAGAAGTTCGCCAGCTTCCTCAAGACCAGTTATGAACCTTTGGGGCGCAAACAACCTGGCCAGTGGTCACTGCCAGACGGCGGCGCGCGCTATGCCTACCACGTCAAGTCGTCGACCACGACCATGCAGACGCCAGAAGAAATCCATCAACTGGGCTTGAGCGAAGTGGCAAGGATAGAAGGCCAGATGCTGGCCGTTGCCAAACGCCTGAGCTTTGCGGACACCAAGACCCTGAACGCGGCCATGGAAAGCAATCCTGCACTGCATCCGAAATCGCGCCAGGAAATCGTCGATCTGTACAAGAAATACACGGACCAGATGTATCCGAAACTGCCCGAGCTGTTCACCCTACTGCCAAAAGCCAAGGTTGAAATCGTGCCGATTGAATCCTTCCGCGAGAAGGAAGCGGCAGGCGCGGAATACAATGCCGGCGCCATGGATGGCAGCCGCCCAGGCCGCGTGATGGTCAACACCGGTGACTTTGCCACCCGCTCGACAGTGAGCATTGAAACGACGGCGCTGCACGAAGGCGTGCCGGGCCACCACATGCAGATCGCCATTGCCCAGGAACTGAAGGGCTTGCCGATGTTCCGCCAGCAAGGCAATTACACGGCCTATGCGGAAGGCTGGGCCCTGTATTCGGAGCGCCTTGGCGAAGAGCTGGGTTTCTACACCGATCCTTACAGCTACTACGGCCACCTGCAGGATGAGATGCTGCGTGCAATCCGCCTGGTGGTGGACACCGGCCTGCATTACAAGCAATGGAGCCGCCAGCAAGTGGTCGACTTCTTCCACGACCATTCGGGCATTGCCGAGGTGGAAGTGCAAAGCGAGACCGACCGCTACATCGTCTGGCCAGGCCAGGCGCTGGGCTACAAGGTTGGTCAGCTGAAGATCCTGGAATTGCGCGACTACGCCAAAGCCCAGTTGGGCACGAGCTTTGACATCCGCGCCTTCCACGACCAGATCCTCGGCGCCGGTCCCCTGCCGATGGATGTGCTGGAAACCCGCGTCAAGGAATGGGTAGCGGCGCAGAAAAAAGCGTAAGCACCGCTAGCCACCCGAGCTGGCCGGTCAGGTGATGAGCTTGATCAGCCAGTCCGGGTGCACCTGCCAGCTCAGCAGCCCTGACAATCCCATCAGGATGCCGAAGAAGGTGGGCACCATGGCCACGCCAAACAGCCAACGCTGCTGGGTGAGCGCGGTGACGGCCAGCAGTGCGACCGTGATCGCCAGGAAGGCGTCGGACAGGTCAAACTGGTCGTCGCGGTAATTGTTGGCGTCGTATTCCTTCTGGTCCTGGGCCGCCTGGGCCATCAACTCTTCCTTCTTGCTTTCCTGCTCGGCTTCCAGCGCGGTGTACTTCTCGATGGCGCTGCGGTAAGTCGCCTGCGACGATTCTGGCGCTGCCGCCATGGCCAGCTCCATTTGCAGTTCCGTAGACTTCATGATTTCCTGCCGGATGTTGCGCGCCTGGTAGAAGGCCCAGTGGTCAATCTTGTTGGCCTGGGCTTGCTGCATGGCTTGCACGATATTGTCGTCCTTCACCTTGCAAATGCCCATGAAGGTCGCCAGCAAAGCCACGCTGATGGCCACCAGCACGTTCAAGCGCGAGGACGTGCTGACCGGCTCCTGGCTGTGCTGAGCCTGTTCGACTGTGTCGCGGGGATCGAGTTCCATGATTTCCTTGTTGAGTTTGCACGTGCGCCTACCATAGCCGCAAACAATGCTTAACGCCAACAATCATTGGTAACTAATTCCCCAGCCCTAGCGCGCCTTCCCCGATGCGGCAATCTGCTCCAGGATATGGCGCGGCACGGCCGCGTAATGCTTGAATTCCATGGTGAAGGTGGCACGGCCCTGGGTCAGCGAGCGCAGTCGCGTGGAATAGCCGAACATGTCGGCCAGCGGCACTGCCGCGCTGATCAGTTTGCCGCCACCGCCGGGAATATCGTCCGAACCTTGCACCATGCCGCGGCGCGCGGTCAGGTCGCCCATGACATTGCCGGTAAATTCTTCCGGCGTTTCCACTGCCACGTGCATGACGGGCTCCAGCAACACCGGGTCGCCATGGCGCATCGCGTCCTTGAAGGCAATTGAGCCAGCCATACGGAAAGCGTTTTCGTTGGAGTCGACGTCGTGATACGAGCCAAAGGTCAAGGTGACTTTCACATCCACCACCGGATAGCCCGCCAGTACGCCGGAGCGCAGGGTTTCCTGCACGCCCTTGTCGACTGCAGGAATGAATTCGCGCGGAATGACACCGCCCTTGATGGCGTCCACAAAGGCGTAGCCAGCGCCAGCTGCCGCCGGCTCCAGCGTCAATACCACGTGCCCATACTGGCCACGCCCGCCGGACTGCTTGATGAATTTACCTTCAATATCAACCGCGCTCTTGCGGATGGTTTCGCGGTATGCCACCTGGGGCTTGCCCACGGTCGCGTCCACGCCAAACTCGCGCCGCATGCGCTCGACCAGGATTTCCAGGTGCAGCTCGCCCATGCCCGACATGATGGTCTGGCCTGATTCCTCGTCCGTGTGGACGCGAAAGGAAGGGTCTTCCTGGGCCAGGCGATTGAGTGCCATGCCCATTTTTTCCTGGTCCGCCTTGGTCTTCGGTTCGACCGCCTGCGAGATCACCGGTTCCGGGAAAATCATCTTTTCCAGCACGATGATGTGCTCGGGGTCGCACAGGGTGTCGCCCGTGGTAACGGTTTTCAGCCCGACCGCGGCAGCAATGTCGCCCGCGTAGACTTCCTTGATGTCCTTGCGCTCGTTGGCGTGCATTTGCAAGATGCGGCCCAGGCGTTCGCGCTGGCTCTTGGTCGGGTTGTAGACCGCGTCACCCGAATTGACCACGCCCGAATAGACGCGGAAAAAGGTCAGCTGGCCGACAAAGGGATCGGTCATGATCTTGAAAGCGAGGGCTGCGAACGGTTCGGCATCGGCCGGATGGCGCTCGATGGCCACATCGTGCTGGTCGTGGCCGGCAATGGCGGGAATGTCCAGGGGCGACGGCAGATAATCGATGACGGCATCTAACATGGCTTGCACGCCACGGTTCTTGAAGGCACTGCCGGCCAGCATGGGCACGATCTCGTTGCCGATGGTGCGCAGGCGCAGGCCAAGCTTGATATCCGCTTCGCTCAAGGCCTCGCCGATCAGGTATTTTTCGGTCAGCTCGGGCGTCGCTTCGGCAGCTGCCGAGACCATGTGCTCGCGCCACTGGGCAGCGGTCGCTTGCAGCTCGGCAGGAATGTCTTCATAGCTGAACTCCACGCCCTGGCTGGCGTCGTCCCAGCGCACGGCGCGCATCTTGACCAGGTCAATCACGCCGTGGAAATCGTCTTCGGCCCCGAGGGGTATCTGGATCGGCACGGCCACGCCTTTCAAGCGCGCCACGATCTGCTGCTGCACGCGGAAGAAATCGGCGCCCACGCGGTCCATCTTGTTGACGAAGGCCAGGCGCGGCACCGCGTATTTGTTCGCCTGGCGCCACACCGTTTCCGATTGCGGCTGCACGCCGCCGACCGCATCGTAGACCATCACGGCGCCATCGAGCACGCGCATCGAGCGTTCGACCTCGATGGTGAAATCCACGTGGCCGGGTGTGTCGATGATATTGATGCGGTGTTCCTCGTAGTTGCGCGCCATGCCTTTCCAGAAGGCGGTGGTGGCAGCCGAGGTGATGGTGATGCCGCGTTCCTGCTCCTGGTCCATCCAGTCCATGGTCGCGTTGCCATTATGGACCTCACCGAGCTTGTGGTTGACGCCGGTGTAGAACAGGATGCGTTCGGTGGTGGTGGTTTTACCGGCATCGATATGGGCGCTGATGCCGATATTGCGGTAACGCTCGATGGGTGTTTTGCGGCTCATGCTGCTCCCCTGACAAAGACAGGCTGTCCAAGTTGTCAGGGTACCCCGATTGGCACCAGGGTCAAGCGGCAGTTTCGGCGGGCGCCAGGTGTTCGGGTGCCGCCCGCGTGCGCATCAGTGCTTGGTGTCGGGATGGATGCGGCTCGCTTCGAGCTCGTAAGCCTTGAGGAAGTCGGCGCCAAACAGGGACTTGAAATCGTCCTGGCCTTCGGCAGCCACGCGGCGGTGCTGTTCGCAATACAGGTCCCACAGCGCGGCCTTGCGCTGGGCGGGAATGAGGCGATATTGCAGGCTGTCCTTGAGCGCCGATTCAATGCGCTCTGGACGCAGGCGATGGATCACCTTGCTCATGCTGGCACGGGTGCCGGCGACCACGCCTTTTTGGTGACCACGCAAGTCGCCAATGGCGTCGTCCATCGATTCGATCGGTTCCATGAAGCCGGGCATTTTTTTGCGCAGCATCTGGGTCATGACGGTTTTACTATCTGGGAAAAATTTCAGGGGATTGTTGTTACGCAGGACCACCATGGTGACGTCAGCCTTGACCTCCTGTTTGACCAGTGAGCGCATGGCCAGCATGTCAATCACGCCTTGTACACTGCCGGCCAGCAGCTTGCCCAGCAATTCCATGGTCTCGGGCGTGAGATGGGCGATGGCATCGGGCGAGAGGCCTGCGCCGCGCAAAAATGCCTGTCGCAGCGGCTCGGTATGGTCGTCAAATGATTCCAGATTCGTCATGCAAATTTCTCCTGATTAATACTTATTAGTATTCCGTAATCATGCCAGAAAGTCTGTATGCACAGCTAGTCCGTTTCCATTTATTACAATTGAATTCGGCACGGGAACAACATGTAATTGACAGAAGGAAAGTTTCTTCTTGCGCTGAAGAAATCAACGCAAGAAAAACATGTACAGAAGAAAATGAACGCGTTCGAAAGTGCGCGTCGGAAGATTTTCTCAAGCGCGCAGTGCACTCACGTCGGCTGAGCGATAGCCAAGCTGATTGGCCATCAAGTTGTGATACACACCATCGGTCTCGTGCATCAGCGCAGCGTGGGCGCCTTGCTGCACCAGCCTGCCTTGCGCGAACACCAGCGCCCGATCGGCCTTGATGATGGTGGAATAGCGGTGCGCAATGATGATGGTGGTGCGGCCCTCCATCAAGGTGTCGAGCGCCTGCTGCACCTGGCGCTCGCTGGCGGCATCGAGCGCGCTGGTCGCTTCGTCGAGGATGAGGATACGCGGGTCGCGCAGCACGGCCCGCGCAATCGCGATGCGCTGTTTCTGGCCACCTGACAATTGCACGCCACGGTCACCCACCAGGGTGTCATACCCGTCGGGAAAAGCGGCAATGAAATCATGGGCATTCGCGAGGCGCGCGGCCTCGGCCACCTCGGCGCGTGAAGCGATCCGTTCATCGAGCGCGAAGGCGATATTGTCGAAGATACTGCCCGAGAACAAGGACGGCTCCTGCTCCACGATCGCGAGATGGGCCCGCACGCTGGCCTTGGACAGGCGCTGCGCATCATGACCATCGAACAGCACCATGCCGCTGTCGGGCTGGTAAAAACGCAGGATCAGATTGGCCACCGTCGACTTGCCTGCACCGGAGGCCCCCACCAGCGCGACCTTCTCGCCAGCGGCGATCTGGAAACTGACGCCGTCCAGGGCCCGCGACTGCGGCCTCTCCGGATAGGAAAACACCAGGTCACGAAATGCCACCCCGCCCTGCATGCCGGCCAGCACGTTGCCTTCATCGCGTTCGCCCGCTTCGCTATCGATGATCTCGAATACGCGCGCGGTGGCGCCGATGGTGCGCATCCAGTCACTCCAGAAATCGGTCACCGCGCCAGAGGAGGACGTGGCCATGCCGGCATAGATGACAAAGCTGGTCAGCGCTCCCACGGTCAGCCTGCCCTGCCCGATCAACTGGGCGCCAAACCACAAGGTGGCCACCAGCGCCATGTACATCAGGAAGGACGAGATGCCGCGAAAGCTGGCCATCATGCGTGTCGTTGCCATGGCCGCCTGCAGCGCTGCGCGCGTGGCATCGGCATAGCGCGCGAGCGCCGTGTCGCGCTGGTTGAAGGCATGCACCAGCCGCACATTGGTAAAGTGTTCGTGGGCCACCCGGCCGCAGTCGGCCTGGCGTGTCTGGATCTCGCTGGGGCGCTGGCCGATGCGGCGCCCGGCCAGTTTACCCATGATCAGGCTCAATGGGAGGAACACCGCCAGGATCAGGCTCAGTGGCGGCGATATCAGTACGAGCATGACCGCGCAACCGAGAAATACGCACAGCGAGCGCAGGGAAATGGCCAGGCCCATGGTCAAGGTGTCCTGCAAGATTTCCACATCGTTGGCCAAGCGGTTGGTCAACTCGCCCACATTGTGTTTGTCGAAAAATCCGATCGGCTGGGCGATCAGGGCGCCATACAGCAGGCGCCGGATCTTGGCGACAATGAGTTGACCCGTGGTCTCGAACAGGTAGTAACGCAAGGTGGTGGCAACAGCCTGCACGGCCAGTGCCAGCACGACCAGCAGCGCAAAGCCGCCATAGTGGGCATCCTGCTTGCGCAAATCGATGTGATCGATGAAATAGGCCAGCGCTTTCGGATACGCCAGTTCGACCATCACCGTCAAGGACATGAACAGCAGGCCGGCGCACAGGCGGCCGGCAAAGCCACGCAGCAGCACCAGGCGTTGCCAGTGCGGGTTCGGGCCCGCGCTCGTGGCGCTCATGCGGCCAGTTCGGCGCCAGCACCGATCTCTTGCAACTGGGCTTGAAAGGCCAGCCAATCTTCATCACCGATCATGCCGACCGCCTCCACTTCGCCTTCAGCGCCAACGAAGGTATAGTTCGGCGTTTGCAGCATGGGATTGAGGGCCTTGTAGGCAGCCTTCTTCAGCAACAAGGTATGGGCAGCAAGCTCCGGCCCAATAAACCGCCGCAAGCGCCATGCCGACTCCAGGCTGGGCAACAGCATATCGACGCCCGCCTCCTGCGCCAGTGGCAGCAAGCTGGTCAGCAGTGGCAGCTTCTCCTTGCATTTGGGGCATTTGCTGCTCAAGAACAGCAGCACCGCCGCGCGCTCGGCCAGCGGCAAGGTCAATGGCGCGCCGTCAGCGAGCAGGCGTCCCTGCGTAGTCGGCAGCGGCAAACCGATGGGCAGGACCTGCGCTTCCTGTGGCAGTGCGCGCAGCATGGCCAGGAGCTTGATACTCAACTGCAAATTGATGGCCACGCAGATGGCCAGAATCAGGACCGCAAGTTCCAGTGTGGACAAACCCATCGTTCAGCGCTCCCCAGCCGGCGCCACCAGGGCAGTGGCAATCTCATGAAAATGAATGGCAAAGAGTGTCAAGGGCATGCCCAGGCACAGAGCCAACACAGCATGGCCTGCACTGTCCCCAGCGTCCCGCCAGCACAGCGCGAGTGCGCAGGCGGCAATCAGTGCGCCATTGCGCGCCAGGTCGAACAGCGATACCGGGCGCGCATCGCTACCGAAACAATTACAGGTCACGCTAGGCCGGGTCAGGTAGTGGTAGCCAAGAAAGAGCGTCAGCAGGACGAACAGCAGCAAGGCGCCGGCCAGCGCCTTCCCTGCCAAGGCCGGCAGCAACAGCAGGCACAAGGCCAGCGCGCCTTCGATGGTGATCATGGCCATGCTGGAGACACGCGCCATGGCAGGCGCCAGACCGAAGGACTCGACCAGATTGCGCTGGAAGTCGGCAGCGCCGCGCAGTTTGCCGACCACGGCGGCCAGCAAGACCAGGGCAATGGCCGCGCGCAGCACGTCGGCGAAAAATGGGGCTCCGTTCATGCCGGCCACGCCTGGTG
>JBJMVX010000063.1:0-11788 GCA_045810445.1 Massilia sp. | reverse complement strand
GTGAACGGCATTGCGATGCCGCTGCAGATCAACGAGGATGGCAGCTACGGACGCCCTTACGCGTTCGGGCGCGGCTCCAACAGCGTGGAAGTGCGTGCGCCCGATGGCAAGACGCGCTCGCGCACCCAGATCTATGACAGCTATGCCGGCAAGACGCAATCGCGCTTGCGCGTGGTGCTGTCGTGGGACAGTCCTGGCACCGACCTCGATCTGCACGTGGTGGCACCAGACGGCGGCCATGCATGGTATGGAGAACGGGTGATGAAAAACGGTGGCGCGCTCGATGTGGACGTGACGACTGGCTATGGACCCGAGATTTTTTCCAGCCCGGCGCCCGCCAAGGGCAACTACCAGGTCTACGTGAACTACTATGGCAGCGGCCAGAATACGGGCGTGCTGACCATCGCCCAGGTGGCCATCATCACCAATGAAAACACGCCCAACGAGAAGCAGGAGGTTTTCCGCATTCCGATGCGGGCGGCCGGCGAACTGACGCTGGTGAAGTCCTTCGTCTATCCTTAAGCCAGGTCGAACGAGGCCTGGACCGGCTTGGCCCTGGTACGCGGTGGCAGCGGGTCGGCCATGGCCACGAGCTTTTCGGCCGGGTAGGGTTGGTACACCGCTGGATCATTGACCAGGGCCCCCTCCAGCCAGCCCTGGTATTGCTCGGGTTCTAGCAGCACCAGCATGCGTTTTTCCTCGTCCGGCTTGTGGAAGCGTCCCATGACGCCGTGGCCATCTGCATTGATGGTCAACATGGAGAACGAGAGCACCGGCAAGTCATTCGGGCCATTGGCCTTCCACTCCCAAATGCCCGCGATGCTGAGCGGCCTAGCGTCCGTATGGGCAATGCGCCAGCGCTCGGGCTTGCCGGATTCGTAATTCGGTTCAAAGAAATTCTCGGCCGGGACGATGCAAAACTGGTTGCGTTTCCAGGCGTTGCGAAACGAAGGCTTGGTGGCCACGGTTTCGGTGCGGGCATTGTAGGTCTGACGGCTTAGTTTCATGTCGGCCCAGGACGGCACCAGGCCGAAAACCGCGGGCACGCATTCGATCTGGCCTGCTGTTTCGTGGGATTCGCGCAGCATGGGCGCAATGTAGCCGGGAAAGGTCTCGGCTGGCATGTCGAAAATCGCGCGTTCCAGACCGTAGTGGTGGCTGAAAGCTTCGCGCTTGCTGGGTGTGTAATTGGCGCACATGGGCGCCATCTTACCCCTTTTTATGAGGCGCCAGCGCGCATGCGGCCCAGCACATTGCCGGCCAGGTGACCGGCCGTGGCCCAGGGATGGCGGATGCCGTAGCCCTGGCGAATCAGGTTCTGGGGCATGAAGAAGCGGCTAAAACGCTGCAGGGCGGCGGCATGGGCAGTGCGAAAGCGGCCGTTGACGTGGGTGGTGTTGAAGCCGTAGTCGTTGCCAAACAGGAAAGCCGCACTATTCGAACTCATGGCGATGTCGTGTGGCGTTCCTGCTGGACATACACGATAACCATCCACGTAGGAACAGCGCGCGAGCAGATTGAGGTCGGCGATGTGGATGGTCAAGGGCTGGATCAGGCCCAGTCGTTCGAGCAACCAGGGCAGGCCAGGCAGGTTGGCGGCGACGTTGGCAAGGTGACGGGCAAACGCGGCTTCGACGTCCGACGGCGCCAGCGAAGGCTCGGGCGGCAAGGCCAGGCGCGCGGCGGTGCCCAGTTTTTCCCAGTGTTCGACCGCCAGATGGCTCATGCGCAGCAGGGCGCTGTCGTCCATGTGATCGAGGTTGATGTCGTCGCCCGGTTGCATGAAGCGCAGGCTTTCGGTGACGGGCGAGAGCGTTGACCACTGGCGAATCGTGTAAGCCGAGTTCTGATAGTCGTTCAGGTATTGGTTTTCGATGCTGGAAAAGGTGACGAAGGAGGCGAAGGGGATGGTCAGGGCAGGGCGCAGGATTTCCATTTGCAAGCGAATGCGTTCGCGCTTTTCGGTCGCGGCGCGCCGCCTGAGGCCCGGCTCGCAGGGATTGCCCACCCAGTTGGCGTAGCCGAATTGGGTCATCAGCACGTCGAGCTTGCTGGTGAGCGGGGCGATGCGCGCGGCCACCGCCTGGCAATGGGCAGCGGTGGTCATCGCGCAGTCATTGAGGTTCAGTATGCTGCGCTGGCCCGACTTGATCAGGCACCAGGAGTCGCCGTCGCTGTAGGGGAAGACCGTGATGTTCAGGTTCGGGTCTATTGTATGGGTGGCGCCTGGATCGCATTCGACGACCTCAAAGCCCTGTTTTTGAAGAAAACTGGCCACCCGCCTGTCCTTGGTGCGCTGGAACAGCAAGGTCAGCTTGCCGCGAAACTCCTGTTTCAGTTTCTTGATGAAGGAGATGGAGAAATGGTCGGGATGCTCGTGCGAAAACCAGATCACGGTGTTGCGCTGCAGCGCAGACAGTTGGTGCACCAGGGCCGCGTTCGAGGTCGCGTTGTCCAGCAAGCTCCAGCCCTGGTTGAAGACAGCGCCTTCGACCCAGGGATCGACCAGCAGCACGCTGGTGTCATTGGCAACGTAAAAACTGGCGTGGTTGACGAAGCTGAGCTGGTTGGTCATGGTCAGGTCCTGGTCAAAGGGCGATAAAACGGCCGCGGTGAAAGCCGAGCGTACGTTGCGGGTGGGCGTGGCAACGCTCGACTTCGCCCACGAAAATCATGTGATCGCCCTCGCTGTAGCGGCTGCGGTGGCGGCATTCGAACCAGGCGACCGTGCCGGTCAGAACTGGGGCGCCATGGGTCGAGAGCACAAAAGGCAGGGCGGCAAACATGTCCGGACCCGGGCGGGCAAATCGTTGCGCCACTTCGATCTGGTCGCCAGCCAGGACATTGATCACATAATTGGTGGCTGAGGCGAAGGCGGGCATGGAGCTGGCCTCGTGCGCCAGGCTAAACAGGACCAGGGGCGGGTCCAGCGACACGGAATTGAAGGAATTGATGGTTACGCCGATGAAGCTGCCGTCGGGCAGGCTGGCGGTGACGACCGTGACGCCGGTGGCAAACTGGGAAAGCGCCTGGCGGAACTGGCGCCCATCGATGGGGGAGGGAAGAGCGGACATGGCAGGCGCACCGGTGACGGGGACCAATCCATACTAATGGCGGGTTCGGCACCGGTCTTGATGCGACACAAGCGGTCTCGACCATATATGCAGTGCGGTAACAATTTCAACGGTGCGCAATCTTTTCGCTTAGAATTCATGGGCATCTATTTACTCTAAAGGCAGTCATGGCAACAGCGGCAGGCCAGCGTCACGATTTCGTTGCATGAAATTCGGCAAGGCAAAGGCGCGTCCTCCTGCAGGCGACCATGGCGGCAGACGCCTTGGCGGCGGTCTGCTGCTGTCCTTGTTGCTGCATGGCCTGTTGCTGCTCATCAAATTTGGCGTGCCCGGCCTGGGTGCGCCAGGCGCGGCGCCGCCACTGAGCGTGCAAATTGCGAATGTGGCAGCCCCACCGCCGCCTACGCCCGAGCCCGTGCCGGACGTGGCGGAACCTTTGCCCACGCCGCCCGCTCCCGCGCACAGCTCGAGCGGCATGCAGTTGGTCGACCCGGCTCCACCACCGCCGCCTCCCCCTGTCAAAGCTACTGTGTCCGTCAAAAAGGGCACGCCGCGTCGCGCCCGCCGCATCAGCCCGCCTTTGCCGGCCGACGAAACGCCGCAGGAGGTGACCCGCGTCATTGCCCAGGACACGACAAAAAATGACTTCGTGATGCCTGTGCCCCGTCCGGAAGAGGCCGAGCACAAGACGCTGGACGTGAAGGAGG
Organism: Massilia sp.; assembly: GCA_045810445.1. GTDB lineage: Bacteria > Pseudomonadota > Gammaproteobacteria > Burkholderiales > Burkholderiaceae_D > Telluria_A. The sequence continues at coordinate 8,007 of JBJMVX010000063.1, read as the reverse complement.
CCCAGCACGGCGAAGACAAGGGCGACGCTGCCGACACGGCCGCGCTCGAAGCGGCTGCGGCCAAGGCGGGCAAGATCAAGGCCGAAGAGGCGGCACAACAGCTGGCGCAGGAAAAGCGGGACGCCGAGCAGAAGCAGGAACAACAGCGCCTGGTGGATCTGGCCGAGCGCAAGAAGACCGAGGAAGTGGCGCAGCAGCAAAAAGTGGAACAGGAGGCTGCGCGTGTGAAAGAGGCGCAAGTCGCCCAGCAGGCTGCCGAGCAGCAAAAGAAAGCTGAACAGCAAGTGGCAGAGCGCCAGCGTGCCGAGTTGGCCAAGCAGGAGCAGGACAAGATCGAAGCGGCAAAACTGGTCCAGCAGCGCGCCGCCCAGTTAAAGCAGGAACAGGACAAGCTCGAACAGCAGAAATTGGCCCAGCAGCGGGCCGAGCTGCAGAAGCAGGAACAGGAGAAAGAAAAAGCCGAGCAGGCAAAGTTAGTGCAGCAACGCCTGGCCCAGCAAAAGGCGGAGCAGCAAAAACTTGAACAACAAAAGCTTGAGCAACAAAAGCTGGAACAGTTGGCACAGCAGAAAGCTGAACAGCAGCGCATCGAGCAGCAGAAAGCCGAGCAGCAGCGGGCAGAACAGCAACGCGCCGAACAGCAGAAACTGGAACAGTTGGCGCAACAGAAAGCCGAGCAGCAAAGAGCCGAGCAGCAAAGAGCCGAGCAGCAAAGAGCAGATCAGCAACGTGCTGACCAGCAGCGGGCCGACCAGCAACGCCTGGCACGTGAGGCCGCCGAGCAGCGTGGACGCGATCTGGCTGCCAATCTGCCAGGCGGCGCGGGCCAGGGCACGGCAGCGACCGGCAATGGTGCAGGTGGTGGCGGTGGCAACACACCAATTCCCCGCAATTTGCTGGGCAGCGATGCCGGCAACCGCGCGCGCGATCTCGTCAAGGGCTTGGACCTCCTGCACGGCGCGCCACCGGTCGCGCGCAAAACCGGCGATCGGCGCGTCGCCGTGGGATTCAATGAACGTGATTTATCGCTGAAAATGTATGTGGAAAGCTGGCGCCAGAAGATCGAGCGCAACGGCGCCATTAATTACCCGCGTTCCTGGGCCGACATCGTGCGCAATGATCCGCTGGTCAGCGTGGCGGTGCGCAGCGACGGCACGGTGGAGGGCGTGGTCATTCTTGAATCGAGCGGCCGGGCCGACATGGACGCCGCGGTTCACCGCATCGTGCGCGTCAACGCCCGTTATTCTCCATTCCCGCCACAGATCGCGGAAAAATACGACGTCATCGAAATTCGCCGTGTATGGCGCTTTGATGAAGCGCTCAAACTGATGGAAGAATTGCACTAGCATCAGCCTGCATGTTCATGCCGACCTTCCGCTGTCAACAATGGCGTCGGGGAGGGCAGTTTTTCTCATTCTCGCCAACAATTTTACTGTCCAATTTGCCACGCCGGGCATTTGACGCCGGGCAAAGCCGAGCCCAAGCGGCTCCCTTACTCTGGATCAGAGAGTATTGAGATTGGCAATGAAAATGAAAACTTTTCGCGAACTTCTCAGCACAGGGCCGGTCACGCTGCTGATGCTGGGGCTGCTGCCCGCTTGCACGACGTCAAGCGGCGTGATCGCCCCGCCAAGCGCAGCGCGCGAGAGCGGTGCACCCGCCACGGAACTGATCACCGAGGCCATGATCGCGGCGCAGCGCCTGGAGCGCGAACAGGCCAGCAATCTGCACATTGCCCATCTGGTGGTGCCCAACCCGCCACCCTACACCATGGATGCCGGCGATATCCTTTCAATTGTCGTGTGGGATCATCCCGAACTGGCTGGGCAGGGCGTTGCCGCAGCGGCGAACTTGTCGGAAACTACGTCCAGTGCGCCGCCGGCTGGTTTTGTGATCGACCACGAAGGCCGGGTGCAGTTCCCGTTTGCGGGCGAATTGATGGTGGCGGGCTTGACGGAAGAACAGGCCCGTTTGCTGCTGGTCAAGCGGCTCTCGCGCTATCTGGCCCATCCAAACGTGACACTGCGCGTGCAAAGTTACCGCAGCAAACGCGTTTATCTGGACGGTGAAGTCAAGACGCCTGGCTTGCAAGCCATCAACGATATCCCGATGACCTTGATGGAAGCGCTCAACCGTGCCGGCGGCCTGCTGCCAACGGCAGACCAGAGCCGTATTGCCCTCGAGCGTGGCGAGCTGCGCTACATGATCGATTTGCGGGCGCTGGTGGCGAAAAATATCAATCCTGGCAGCATCTTGCTCCTGCCCGGTGACGTGGTGCGTGTGCATTCCCGCGACGAAAGCAAGGTGTTCGTGTCGGGTGAGGTGGTGGCGCCCAAGTCGCTGACCATGCACAACGGCCGGCTGACACTGAACGAAGCGCTGGGCGAATCGGGTGGCATCAGCCCGGTGACTGGCGACGCGCGCCAGGTGTACGTGGTGCGCAAGAATGCCGAGGGCACCCATGTATTCCAGCTCGATGCGCGCACGACGGGCGCCTTGGCCATGGCCGAAGCCTTTGAACTCAGTCCCAAGGACCTGGTGTATGTGGCAGCTTCGCCGCTGGCCAACTGGCATCGCAATCTGAGCATGATTTTCCCCGGTGCGTTGACCTCGGCATTGAGCGTCGCGCGTCCCTGAGCTGCAGCGAAGGAAACGAGCATGAATTCTCCCGGTGCGCCGCATCCGCTGGCCAATCCACAGCACAGCCTGCCTACCTTGAATGTCGCCATGCCCGCGCGTAACGGTGAGTCCGAACGCGAGGAACATGATATCGACTTGAAAGGGTATTTCAATATTCTGTATGACAGCCGCTGGCTGATCGGTGCCATCACCTTGCTGGTGACGCTGCTGGCGATTGTGTATGCCCTCATTGCCAGCCCGGTGTACGAAGCGAATCTGATGATCCACGTGGAGGAGGAGAGCCCGAACGCGTCCAAGAATATTCTGTCGGAAGTGTCGTCCCTGTTTGAAACCAAGAAGGCCGCCATCGCTGAAATGGAATTGCTGCGCTCGCGCATGGTGATCTCGCACGCGGTCGACAATTTGCAAACCTATATTGAGGTGCGGCCCAAATATTTCCCGGTGGTCGGCTTCTGGTTTGCCAACCGCAATGCAACCGAGTTGTCGGAGCCGGGGATATTTGGCCGTTTCGGCTATGTGTGGGGACCGGAGCGTGCCGACGTATCGCAGTTCGATGTGCCGGAGGCTTGGCAGAATCGCGAGTTCAGGATCACGGCCAAGGGCCAGGGCCGCTACCATCTCGGTGGGGGTGGCCTGCCAGTGCTGTATGAAGGCTTTGTCGGCACGACACTCAAAGCGGTCACCCGCAGTGGCAACATCGAGCTGCGCATCGACCGGCTCGATGCCCGCGATGGCGCCCAGTTCACCTTGAAGCGCCTGTCGCGCCTGAACGCAATCGAGCGGATTCAAACGGCCATGGTCATTGCCGAGCAAGGCAAGCAGTCTGGCATTATCGAGGTGCGTCTGCAAGGCGACGACGCGCAGCGTATCAACAGCTTGTTGGCTGAAATTGGCCGCGAATACATGCGCCAGAATCTGGCGCGCAAGACCGAAGAGGCGGAAAAATCGCTGGCCTTCCTGAACCAGCAATTGCCAGCCTTGAAACGCCAGCTGGAACAATCAGAAGAGAAATACAATAATTTCCGCAATAGCCACGGCACCATTGATATGCAGGAAGAGGCGCGCATGAGTTTGCAGCAGGCAGCGACCGCGCGCAGCCGCCGTATCGACCTGAACCAGAAACGCACCGAGCTGCTGGCCCGTTTCACCGAGGACCATCCTGTGCTGCAAAGCCTGGATCAGCAACGGCGCGATGTGGACCTGGAAATTGACGACGTGGCGCGTCGCATCCGCGGCTTGCCCCTGCTCGAGCAGGATGAGGCGCGCCTGGTGCGTGAAATCAAGGTCAATACGGACTTGTACACGGCGCTGTCGAATACGGCCCAGCAACTGCGCCTCATTTCAGTCGGACGAGTCAGCAATGTGCGCCTGATCGACGCGCCGATGGCGCCGGAAAAAGCGCTTAAGCCAAACCGACCATTGATTGTGGTGCTGGCCATGGTGACTGGCCTGTTCCTGGGCACCCTGGTCGCCTTTGCCCGCAAGGCGCTGGTGGGCGGCATTGATGACCCCCAGAAAATTGAACGCCTGCTGGGTGCGCGCGTGGTGTATGCCAGCATTCCTCACAGCAGCAATCAAGACCGGCTTGCGCGCCGTGCCCGCAACCATCCCGGCCACCTGCCCATCCTGGCGCAAGCCTTCCCCGAAGACATTGCCATTGAAAGCTTGCGCAGTTTCCGGGCTGCGCTGCTGTTTGCGATGCCCTATTTGAAGAACAATATAGTGATGTTTGCCGGACCGGGCCGCGACCTGGGCAAGTCCTTCCTGTCGGCCAATTTTGCCGCTGTGCTGGCGGCCAGCGGCAAGCGCGTGCTGCTCATTGATGCCGATCTGCGCAACGGCCATTTGCACCGCTATTTTGGCGTCAGCCGCGAGCAGGGCTTGACCAAGGCCATCGCTGGTTCGATGCCGCTCGAGCACATCATTCATCACCGCGTGCTAGATAATCTTGACTTTATCCCGACCGGCGCCTTGCCACCTAATCGTGCTGAATTCCTTCAACATCTGAACTTCGCCAATCTGCTGGACCAGGTCAGCGATGAGTACGACCTGGTGGTCATTGATCCGCCACCGATCCTGGCGGTGTCTGACGTGCTGATCATTGGCGCCCATGTGGGGGCGGTCTTCATCCTCGCGCGCGCCGGTGTGACGACCGAGGGCGAAATCACGGAGTCGGTCAAGCGCCTGAACCATGCAGGCATTTCGCCCCAGGGCGTGGTCTTCAATGACTTGCCACTGCGTTTGGGCGGTTATTCCTATCAATTCTCCTACGGCTATATTCCGCAGCTGGAGAACGATGCTTGATGAAGGACCTCGTCTCGCCTCGCCTAGGGCAGGCGGACCAGGGGGGGCGCCGGACGTAGGAGCCAGCGCTTCAAGGTTCGCCGCACGATCGGGGTACGTGACTCGAACAGCCAGTAGAAGCAGCTGGAAAAGCCCAGAATGACGGTCAGCATCAAGCCATAAGCCAACAGATCGCTCAGGTCGTCGCCATCGAGCCTGGCGTGACCAAAGCAATGCAGGCAGATCCAGTGCAGCAAGCCAAGCACCGGAACGTGTACCACATACAAGGTAAACGACCTGTCTGACAACCAGTGGGCACCGCGCTGCAGACGCCCCATCCAAGGTCCGTGTGCGGCAATTGGCGTGACCAGGCTCGCGAGCAACGGCAGAAAAATTAAACTGAGCAGTAGATCTTGCCCAAACGAGGCTGCCACCAGGTCATCATTGCTGCCGCGCAGACGGAAGTAGACCGACAAGGCAAGCAATAGCCCCACCAGCAGGCAGCGCGTCGGGGTGCCGCAGCGCAGCCGCACGCGGGAAAAAGCCGCGCCCAGCAGCCAGATTACAAAGTACAAGAGCATGTCGAACGGCAGCAGGCAGATTACGGCCAGCATGAGGATGGCGACCAGCAGACGCTGGCGACCCGCGCCATAGAGCATGAGTAGCGGAAACAGTACGTAGTACCAGCTCTCGTTGGCCAGGCTCCAGAGCGGGTAGTTGCCGCCGAAAACAGGCAGGCTCACGGTCTGCAAGCCGATCAGGTTACCAAGCAGTACTGGCCATGCGAGCGCTGCGCCGGCAGGCTCACCGGTGAGCATCGCGCAAGCCATGCACAGCGCAAAGGTGGGCAGCAGCACCGTCCATAAGCGACTGAGGCGATCAACCGCGTAATGTGCAAGGGCCTGTGGCTGGTCCAGTTTGTTGAGCAGGCTGCCGCCGACCAGCCATCCGCTGATCAAAAAAAACAGCACCACCGCCTGGTGCGCGAAACCGGTGATAAACGCAAGCAGCTGATACCACACGGCAGGCTGCTCCAAGGTGCGCAAGCTCGGCAGAAATTCGTTGCGCGTGTGGGCGGCAGCCACCTGCAGGGCGGCCAGGCCGCGCAGCAGGGCAATGAGCAGGGAATGCCAGGCATGGTCGCCCAACTGGCTGTGTTGTAAAACCTGAAAACGGGGAATGCGCATGGGGTGACCCGGGATCAATGCGAATGAAGATTGAACAGCGGTGTGTTTCCAGCCACGAGGCGCGCAAGATGCACCATCCAGTAGGCAAGGGGCATTGCCTGCAATATGCACAAGCCGATGCCCAAGGTGAACGCGGCAGCCCAGGCACCTTGGGCCGTCTGTCGGTCTGGCAGCTTTCCGCCAAAGCGCAGTGCGGCCAGGCTGGCAGCGGCGCCCGTGCACCAGCCGCCCAAGGCTTCGGCAGCGCTATGTTGTGCAGTGCTGACCAGGGCGGCTGCCAGCAGGGCAGCGAGGGCAAGCGCGCCCGCAACTGCAGCATATTGCCAAGTCTTGGCACGCCCTTGGGCCAGCACGAAGGCCAGTACCGGCAGTACGGCGCTGGCCCCGGTCGCATGGCCGCTGAGCGCCTTGTAGCACAGGGCTTGCCAGCCGCCACCCCAGGCAAGATAGGCGACCTTGTTGGCAGCGGCGAGACCCATTGCGAGGCAGAACAGCACGCTCCAGAGAAAGGCCATACGGCGCGCGCCGATCGCCAGCAACCACACGCTCATGGCAGCAGCGGCGGGCAAGATGAGACCTGGATTGCCCAACCGAATGAGCTGCTGCGCCGCGTCCATGGCGCTTAACGTAGCAGCAGCGATAGCGTAATGAAGATGATGCGCACATCGTTCCAGAAACTGCGCTCCTGCACATAGCGCAGGTTGTACTTGAGCTTGGCCGGCAGGATGGTCTCCAGATAGGCCTGCTCGGGATTGCTGGAACGGCTCAGCAAGGAGTTCTCCTCCTTGTAATAGATCGAGGCCCAATCGGTAATGCCAGGCATAACCGAGAGCACGGTCTTGCGCACTTCGGGCGGGTAGCAATCGACATAGCGCGGCACTTCGGGACGCGGGCCCACCAGGCTCATGTTACCCATGACCACATTGAATAATTGGGGGAACTCGTCAAGCTTATGGCGGCGCAGAAACTTGCCGGCCGCGGTGATCCGTCTGTCGTGGCCGATCGTGAGCAAGGTTTCATGGGCCTCGTCTTGCATGGTGCGGAACTTGATGATGTCAAAGGGAACGCCATCCTTGCCGATACGCTGCTGCCGGAAAAACACCGGCCCGCGTGAGTCGAGCTTGATCCACAGGGCGATGGCCGCAAACAGCGGCGCCAGTACCAGCAAACCCAGCAGGGCAGCGGTGAAATCAAAGATGCGCTTGCTCATGACAGTAACTCCCTCATATGGTCGATTACGCGCTGCTGGTCCGCATCGCTCATCCTGGTGTAGAGCGGCAGGGTCAACATGCTTTGGTAAGCCTTCTCGGCCACCGGGAAATGCTCGGGAAAGAGCTGGCAGCTGTCGCGCCAGATGGGCTGGCGGTGCAGGGGAATGAAATGCACGCTGGTGCCGATCCCACGCTCGGAGAGCTTGACGATCAATTCATCGCGGCCCATGCGTGCCTCGTTATGCAGCCTCACCACGTAGAGATGCCAGGCGTGGCTGCTGGTTGGCGGCGCCACGGCAGGCAGGCGTAGTGGCAGCTCGGCCAGGGCCTGGCTGTAGCGCGCCGCGAGCACCTGGCGGCGTTGCTGAAAGCGGTCGATTTTTTTCAGCTGTGCGATGCCGATGGCCGCTGCCAGGTCGGTCAGGTTGTACTTGAAGCCTGCCGCCACCACCTCATAGAACCAGGCGGGCGTGCGCGAGGTGTAGCGCGCGAAGGCGTCCTGGCTGATACCGTGGATGCGCATGAGGCGAATGCGCGCCGCCAGCCTGGGATCGCGCGTGACCACCATGCCGCCTTCGCCGGTGGTCATGGTCTTGTTGGCGTAAAAACTAAATACCGTGATATCGCTGTCCAGGGTCCCGACCAGGCGGCCCCGGTATAGCGTCGGGAAGGCGTGCGCGGCATCC
>JBJMVX010000062.1:0-5706 GCA_045810445.1 Massilia sp. | reverse complement strand
GCAGGCTGACTATGACTTGAAACGCATCCAGTACAACACCGTGGTGTCGGCCTGCATGAAGATGCTCAACATGCTCGAACAGGCCAAGCTGGAAGAGGGCGCGGCCACTGACGCCGTCATCGCTGAAGGCCTGTCGATCTTCCTGCGTGTCTTGAATCCGGTCGCGCCCCACATCACCCACGTGCTGTGGGAAGAGCTGGGCTACGCGGGCGTGCATGGCGACATCCTCAACGCGCCGTGGCCGCAGGTTGACCCGGCCGCGCTCGAACAAGCCGAGATCGAAATGATGATCCAGGTGAACGGCAAGCTGCGCGGGTCGATCAAGGTTGGCAAGGACATGGACAAGGCCAGTATTGAAGCGCTGGCGCTGGCCTGCGAATCGGTCCAGAAGTACATCGAGACGCCACCGAAAAAGGTGATCGTCGTTCCCGGCAAATTGATCAGTATCGTGGTGTGACATGATGAACCTGCGCGCCCTGCGGTCCCTGATGCTGGCACTGACGCTGCTGGCTGGCTTGTCGGCCTGCGGCTTCCAGCTGCGCGGCTCCGACGGCCAGTACAATATGCCGTTCAAGTCGATCTACCTGGCCCTGCCCGAGACCTCGTCCCTGGGCACGGAGCTGCGCCGCCATCTGCGCGGCGCCGACAAGGTGGACGTGGTGGACGATCCGTCCAAGGCCGAGGCGCGCTTTGACGTTGTGTCCGAAACGCGCGGCAAGACCATCCTCTCGCTCAATAGCCAGGGCCGGGTGCGCGAATACCTGCTCACCTACACGCTGGTGTTCAAGCTGCGCAACGCCAAGGGCGACGAACTGCTGGGACCCACCGAGATCGTTCTCAAACGGCCCCTGACATTTAACGAGTCCCAGGTGCTGGCCAAGGAAACCGAAGAAGTCCTGCTGTACCGCGACATGCAGGCCGACCTGGTGCAGCAGATCCTGCGCCGCCTGGCCGTTGTCAAACCGAGCTAAGTAGCCATGCAGCTGCGCGTAGACGCCCTCGAAGGCCACCTGGCCAAAACGATCGCGCCGCTGTATGTGATCAGCAGCGACGAGCATCTGCTCGCGCTCGAGGCGGCCGACAAGATTCGCCGCGCGGCCCGCGCCAACGGCTATTCCGAGCGCGATGTGCTCACCGTAGAGCGCAGCTTCAAGTGGGGTGAGCTCCTGGCTGCCAATCAGGCGCTCTCGCTGTTTGGCGACAAAAAGCTGATCGAGCTGCGCATCCCCACCGGCAAGCCGGGCAAGGATGGCGGCGCCGCGCTGCAGGCATATGCCAAGGACCTGAGCCCCGACAACCTGACCCTCATCACCCTTCCCAAGCTTGATTGGCAGACCGCCAAGGCAGCGTGGGTCGGCAGCTTGCAGCAGGCCGCCGTCTACATCGAGATTCCCACCATCGAGCGCGCCGCGCTGCCCGGCTGGATCGGCACCCGCCTTGCGGCCCAGGGCCAGAGCGCCGATCGCCAGGGCCTGGACTTCATCGCCGACCGGGTCGAAGGCAATCTGCTGGCCGCGCACCAGGAAATCCAGAAACTGGGTTTGCTGCACGAGCCGGGCCGCCTCACCTACGAACAGATTCATGACGCCGTACTCAATGTGGCGCGTTACGATGTCTTCAAGCTGTCCGAAGCCATGCTGGCGGGCGACCCGGCGCGCCTGGTGCGCATGCTCGAAGGCTTGAAGGGCGAGGGCGAGGCCCTGCCCCTGGTTTTGTGGGCCGTCGCCGAAGAAATCCGTACGCTGTTAAAATTGAAATCCGGGATGGCGCAGGGACGACCACTCGGGATGCTGCTCAAGGAGCACCGCATCTGGGGTCCGCGCGAACGCATGATGGAGCCGGCGCTGCGCCGCATTTCCCTGCCCACGCTGGAAAAGGCGCTTGCCGATGCCGCCCAGGTCGACAAGATGATCAAGGGCTTGCGCGCCAAGAGCTTCGCCGGCGACGCATGGGATGCGATGCTGCAGCTGGCATTGAAGGTCGCGCGCGGCTGATTTCACTCCGGCGAAAACGATACGGTTTTCGCTGCAATGCACTAAAAAACGAATCATGAATATCACCGAGTACATGAGCAATGTGGGCCAGCGCGCCCGCGCCGCCTCGCGCGGCATGGCCAAGGCCGACAGCGCCACCCGCAACCGCGCGCTGCTCTTGATCGCCGACGCGATTGTGCGCGACGCCGACCTGCTGCGCGCGGCCAACCAGCTGGATCTGGACGCAGCCCGCGCTGCCGGTCTGGCGCCCGCGATGCTCGAACGCCTGGCCCTGTCCGACAGCGCCATTGCCACCATGGTCGAAGGCTTGCGCCAGATCGTCTCGCTGGCGGACCCCATCGGTGAAATCACCAACATGAAATTTCGCCCGAGCGGTATCCAGGTAGGCCAGATGCGCGTGCCGCTGGGCGTGATCGGCATCATCTATGAAGCCCGTCCCAACGTCACCGTGGACGCGGCAGGCTTGTGCATCAAGAGCGGCAACGCCACCATCCTGCGCGGTGGGTCCGAAGCGATCCGCTGCAACCGCGCCTTGGCCAGCATTGTGGCCGAAGGCCTGGCTGGCGCTGGCCTGCCGGCCGACGGTGTGCAGATTGTCGACACCACCGACCGCGCTGCCGTGGGTGCGCTGATCACCATGCCGCAATACGTGGACGTGATTGTGCCGCGTGGCGGCAAGGGCTTGATCGCGCGCCTGATCGAAGAAGCCACCGTCCCCATGATCAAGCACCTGGACGGCATCTGCCATGTGTACATCGATGCCAAGGCAGATCTGGCCAAGGCGCTGCCGATTGCGTTTAACGCCAAGTGCCACCGCTACGGCACCTGCAACACCATGGAAACGCTGCTGGTCGCGCGCGCCATTGCGCCCACCGTGCTGCCGCAACTGGCCACGCTGTACGCAAGCAAGGAAGTGGAGTTGCGGGCCGACCCTGAAGCGCTCGCCCTGCTGGCAGGCTACCCGCACCTGATAGCGGCCACCGAGGATGACTGGTCCACCGAATACCTGGCCCCTGTGCTGGCGATCAAGCTGGTGGACGGCATTGACGACGCGATTGCGCACATCAACAGCTATTCGTCCAAGCACACCGACGCCATCATCACCGAAGACTACAGCGACGCACTGCGCTTTTTGCGCGAAGTCGATTCGGCTTCCGTCATGGTCAATGCCTCGACCCGTTTTGCCGATGGTTTCGAATATGGCCTGGGTGCGGAAATCGGCATCTCCAACGACAAGCTGCATGCGCGCGGTCCTGTGGGCCTGGAAGGACTCACCTCGCTCAAGTATGTGGTGTTTGGCCACGGCGAAATCCGTCAATAACCTGCTACCGGAAACCCTTATGCTCTGGATTAAAGCGTTTCACATCGTCTTCGTCGCCTCGTGGTTTGCGGGCCTGTTCTACCTGCCGCGCATCTTTGTGAACCTGGCCATGGAAACCGACGCCACTGCCACCGCGCGCTTGCTGCTGATGGCGCGCAAGCTGTACCGCTTCTCGATGTACCTGTCGGTGCCGGCGGTGCTGCTGGGCGTGGCCCTATGGCTCGGTTACGGCTTCAAGGGCGGCTGGCTGCATGCCAAGATGGCGCTGGTGATCCTGGCCATCGGGTATAACCATGCTTGTGGCTCGCTGCTGAAAAAATTCGAAAAGGGCGCCAATGTGCGCTCGCACGTCTGGTATCGCTGGTTCAATGAGGTGCCGGTGGTCCTGCTGCTGGCCATCGTCATCCTGGTCGTGGTCAAACCGTTTTAATGGTCAAGGCATGAATAAGCCATGAGCAAAACCGTCACCTATTACCTGACGCCGCAGTCACCCTGGACCTACCTGGGGCATGCGCGCCTGGTGGACCTGGCGCAGCAGCACGGCGCGGTCATCGACATCAAGCCGGTGGACCTGGGCCGCGTGTTCAGCGTATCGGGTGGCCTGCCGCTGGCCAAACGCGCGCCTCAGCGCCAGGCTTACCGCCTGCAGGAGCTGGCGCGCTGGGCCGCCTACCTGCAACTGCCGATGAACGTGCAGCCGAAATTTTTCCCGGTCCAGCCGGACCTGGCCTCGCGTCTCATCATCGCCGCCCGCACGGGCCTGGGCGCCGATGTCGCCCTGGCGCTGACCGGCGCCATCATGCATGCGCTGTGGGCCGAGGAAAAGAACATCGCCGACGACGCCACCCTGGTGCAGATCGCCAGCTTGTGCGGCGTGGACGGCGCCATGCTGCTCAAGGCGGCAGCCACGCCCGGCGTGCAGGAACAACTGGACAAGAACACCGACGACGCCATCGCGGCCAATGTGTTTGGCTCGCCCTGGTATGTGGTCGATGGCGAAGCCTTCTGGGGCCAGGACCGGCTCGATTTCGTCGAGCGGGCACTGGCTTAGCGTTACGCAGCACAGGCCAAGAGTTACGCAGTAAACGCTAAGATTTGCTCGGAACACGCCAAGAGTTACGCGGAATACGCCAAGAGTTACGCGGAATACGCCGAGAGTTACGCAGTACACGCCAAGAGTTACGCGATATACGCCAAGAGTTACGCGGTATACGCTCAGTGTTACGTCGTCCTCGCGAAGGCGGGGACCCATAGCGCATCAACCCATAGAAAGAAAACCTTCTCTGAGTTAGCGCGCCATGGGTCCCCGCCTTCGCGAGGACGATGCGATTATGATTTTTACACAACGGATAAAAGGTACACCATGGCTTCATTTTTCTGCCCTTGCCCACGCGGCATGGAAGCGGCGCTTGCCGAAGAACTGGGCGAAATCGCCCTCACCAGCGCCACCATGAAGGTGCACAACCAGGTCCCCGGTGGCGTGCACTGTTCGGGCGACCTGACCGACTCTTACCGCATCAATCTGCATTCGCGCATCGCTTCGCGCGTGCTCATGCGCATGGCGCACCAGAGCTACAACAATGAAAACGATATCTACGACCTGACCCTGGCCCAGCCCTGGGAAGACTGGTTCGATGTCGACCACACGATTCGCGTGGACGTCACGGCCGTCAAGTCGCCGCTGCGCAGCCTGGAATTTACCACCCTGAAAATCAAGGACGCCATCTGCGACCGCTTCCGCGACCAGTTCAACAAGCGCCCCTCGGTGGACACGCGCGAGCCGGACATGCGCATCGTGGGTTTTCTGGACGCGCGCAATTTCACGCTCTACCTCGACACCTCGGGCGAAGCCCTGTTCAAGCGCGGCTGGCGCGAAGAAACCGGTGACGCGCCCCTGCGCGAAAACCTGGCCGCCGGCATGCTGCGGGTCGCTGGCTGGAAGCCTGGCATGGTGCTGTTTGACCCCATGTGCGGTTCGGGCACCATCCTCGTTGAAGCAGCCCAGATGGTGCAGGGCATTCCATCGGGTGCGCGCCGCCGCTTCGCCTTTGAAAAATTCAATGGCTTCAAGGCGGCCCCTTGGCAGGACATGAAGAACGCCATCAAGGCGCTGCCTCTGCCCACCGAGCCGACCATTTTTGGTAGCGACATTTCGGGCGACATGGTGGCCATGACGCGCCATAACCTGAAAGTGGCCGGCATCCTGTTCGACGTCCCGCTCAAGCAGATCGAAGCGCAGGAAGTCAAGGCGCCGACCGAGCAGCCAGGCATTTTGCTGACCAATCCGCCATACGGCGAGCGAATCGGCGTGCGCGGCGACAGCACCATGCCGGCCGATGAAATGTCAGTCTCGTTTTACGCGGCGCTGGGCACCACGCTCAAGCAGCGCTT
>JBJMVX010000061.1:0-10754 GCA_045810445.1 Massilia sp. | reverse complement strand
CGTGTTGGCCAGCGCCTGCTTTTTCAGCTCGGTTTCGCGCAGCAGTTCACGCGCGCGCTCCTGCTTTGTCGCGAGCTCGTTTTCGATCAGGGCGATCTGGCTTTCGGTTTCTGCGCGCAGGCGTGCGATCTGGCGTGCGCCTTCTTCGGCGTCGGCGTCAAGGTCGGAGGCTTGCGCAGTGCGAGACGTCACCTGCTCGTCTTCGGCCTTTGCGGACTGCAGCGAAAAGCGTTCCTGCTCGGCGTCGAGCAGGCCCAGATGGACATCAATCGCCTGGACAATCTGGGCCAGGGTACGTTGCTGGGTTTTGCGCAGCAGCGCAAAGGCCGAGCGATAGCGCGTGGCCTCGTCCATGGGAATGGCTGCGAGGGCATCAACGGCTTCGGACAAGGCCGAGTAAGCCGTTGGGCGGTTCATGACGAGGGCAAGCAGTTCGGCGCCCAGCGGACTGGTGGCCGGAATCGCTTGCGGCGGCGTGGTTGTGGGTGTGGCGGTGTGCAGCACCGGTGGCGATTGCCAGACCAGGTCCTTGGCGCCTTGCAGCAGGCGCGAGGCCAGGCCGGCATCGGCTTCCTTGTGTGTCATTGCGAGCTCCTGTTTTCTTTTTCGGCAGAGGTATGCCGTGAAAACAGCTTAACGATTTGGGCGTAAAAATTCTGTAAACAGTCGCTCGGGCGGTGTATCGAAATGCGTAAAAATGGGAAGTGCAAACGCCTGCCGTGGCAGGCAGTGCAAGGTGCGCGGTTGGTCGGAGAGCCCTGCCTACCGAGGCAAGGCCCCCATCAATGGGCTTGGCTTTAGAAGCGCGCCCGCAGGTAAGCCGATGGCCCCACGAGTTTGATCAGCAGGTTGCTATCGCGGTCGCTGTCGCGATGCAGGTCGATTTTTTGAATGCCATAGTCAAGCGCCAGACCGACGTTTTTGGTCATGAACCATTCCGCTCCCACCGCAGCGGAATAGATGTGGCCATTGATACGACCGCCGTTCTTTTTCACGCCCGAGGCTTCCACGAACATGCGCATATCGGGCGAGAAGGCGTGACGCCAGCCCAGGTCGAGCAGTGGTGCATTGGCGCTGTCGCTGGTCGAATCGGTGCCGCTGGCGGTGCGCGTGGTGGGTATGCCGTTCACCGTGCCCTGCACGACGGCGGTGGCGGTGCCGCCTACCTTGGCACGGTAATGGCCCACGCCCACGCCAACCCCGAAAACGTCATTCTGCTGGCCGAACCACCACTTGTAGGCGGCCTTGCTCAGGTCGAGCCGCAAATTGCCGTTGAAAGTGGCGGTGCCGGCAAAGGTCTCGCCGTTGATGACGGTGTCGCCGGACAAAGTCGGATTGTAGGCCTTGTTGTAGCGGATAAAATCGATGGCGATCGATTGCCGGTCGCCGAGCAGCATTTCGGCTTTCAATCGTGGCAGTGTCGTGCGGTCGCTTTGGTTCCGTCCACTGTCGATGTGACCAAAAGAAGTGTCAGCGTCAACCGAGATTTCCGGCTTGGTGCTGAAAGCGCCGGCGGAGAGACTGAAGCGGTCGAGCGGCGCTGCAGGTTCGGCGATGGCGCCACAGGCAGCGCTTGCAAGCAGGGCCGCGAGCAGGACGCGGCGTGATTGTTGGGAATGCAGGGTCAACATGGGAAACTCCTAAAGATATCTAATGGCGTCAGTATTCAGGCAAGAAGCTGAATGCAGGCCGATGGTATCTCTAGATTAATGTTGACTCTCACACTACAGAATGTTTCGTTGTATTTATAGCGGGGTGTGCGCTTCTGTACGCGCCCGTACGGAAGAAGTGCGACATAGGGTCGATAAGTCAGAGCCGGATGTTCGGTTCACGCAGCGATTCAGGGCGCACTGTCGGACAGCCCAGCACGTCGACTAGCTCAGACAGCGTGGCATAGATTGCCAGGACTTCAGCGCGCTGCTCTTCCAGGCGAGTACTATTCCAATGCACGAGGTTGGGCGTCTCTGCCATGCAGGTGGCGTGTCGCTGCAAGATTTCCGCCAAGGGGATTTTGACCGACAAGTGTTCGGGGTGCGCAGCCATATAGCCGTTCAATGTTGCCAGCTGCTCGGACAAGCCGGCTGCCGATTCCCCGCTGTTGGGGCGTGGCTTGCCTTCTTCCATCCAATGGATGAGCGATTCCAGGAAGCCATTGAAGCGTTGAAGTCCAAATATATACTTGCCCACTTTTTCGTAATACAGAGTGTCCACGCACATCCTCGCTGCAATCTGACCCAGGCCGGCAACTTTACCCGATTGCATCGCATTGTGCCGTATAGTTTCGGCCTAGGCCTGTTGCCTTCCGAATCACCCGAGCAAAAAAGGAGCAAGAGAATTGACCTGCTTTAAGGTACTGGTACGCGGGGAGCATCTCCCGGTGGAGGTCGAAAGCAAGCGCGCAAATATCGGTTTCTTCGTCATCCGCTTCATCGCCGCTGCAGACATGGCCAGCGCCGAAGCGCTGGCAAGGACGACAGTGGCCAACGAAGTGAGCGCGAGCGTGGCCATGCTGTCCAACGAAGCCATCATGGACTTGCTGGAAGTCGACGAAATCGAGCCAGTCGACGAGAACGCCGTCCCGGCCGTTCCCCAGGACTATGCGTTCTTCGCGATGGACCGTTAAGCAGCTCTACGCTTGAGCGCTAGCGGCGTGCCTCGCCCACGATTTCTCCTGATGTGCAGCAAGCGCTCGGTGTTGCCGGCGGCACGGTGTTCTTCAGGAAGCACATGGCCTGCGGTCCTTTCAGGCCAGGGTTGACGTAGGTGTAGGAATGGCAGGCCGCGTCGTCGACACAAGCTTGGCGGCACTGCTGTGGATCGGGCCGGTCCAGCGCGAGACTACGGAAGTCACCACCCATGCGATCGGTTCCAGCCTGCATCGTCATCGTCTTGCCTGCCGGGCGAATTGGTGGCGGACGACCGCCAGTCGGGGCTGGCTGCTGCGGTGCCGGGCGCCCGCCCGCTGCTGGTCTGCCATTACCGGAGGGGAAAGGCTCGGTGACAGGAAAGTGCGCGCGCTGCATGTACGGTTGCAGCGGCCCAACCGGGCGCGCCAACTGCATCGGTACTGGCGGCATTTGCTTGGCCGCACGTTCTTTCGAAGCGTTAATCGCGGCCTGGAATTTCTTCCCATATTCCGGCCCCACGGTGCCCTGCACTTTCATCGATGATTCTTCCGGATGCGCCATCTGCACCAGATTGGCAGCGATGCGCATCTGCGCCGACAACTGCTTCACTTCGCTCAAGCATGGCGCGTCGGCACACTGCTTGCCCCAGATGGCATTGGTCAGGATTTCCCAAGCTGCGCCGGCGTTGGCGGTATTGGTTTTGTTAAATTCAACTGCCCGCTTGGCCGACTCCGCCAGCAAAGGCGCGCGCTGGCTTTCCGCCGCTGCGTAGATCGCGCTGGCAGTAGCATACGGCGGACGCGGCGTCATCGCGCCACGTTGCTGAACCTGCAGCAAGGCGTTGAGCGAAATGAATTTCATTCCCATGCGGCAGACCTCATCTTCACAATCATTGTTGCCGCGGGCGTTGAATTGGGCCGCCCATTTGGCGGGCATCAGGCGGTAGCTGGCATCGTCGATCACCGAGGCAGCCTGGCGGTCGGCCGCTTCAAAGACCAGCACCGTGGCCATGAAATACGAGGTCTCCGGATCGGCTTCATGGGCCTGTTTGACCAGCAAGGTGGCATTGAGGCGCACGATGCCAAGCGCGGTCTTGCAGGCTTCATCGACGCATTTGTTCAGCCAGCGGCTGTCGAATTCGGCTTGCCACTGCGGCAGATTGGTCTTGAAATCGGCTTCCGCCAACGCGATCTTCTGGGCACGGGCGGCGGCCAGTTCGGCTGCCGTGGCGCAGGCGGCATAGCCACCCGGCTTGACCCGGCATTTCGAACCGTCGCCGCAGATGACCGAGTAATCATCGGGCTGGTTGGTCTTGGACAGGAAGGACGCCATTCCGCCACGCGCAGCGCACCAGGCGTTGCCGTTGCTCAGCCCAGTTGGCGGTGGCGGTTCGGCGCTGCTGCACCCATTCCCAAAAATCGAATACACGGCACAGAACGCGGCCTTGCCGGCACCGGCCAGTGCGCCTACGCCTTTCTCGGCCAGCCCTACCCCGCCATTGATGATGCCCTTGACACCATCAATTACCGCGCCCACAAAGCCGGAACAGGCCCCCTTGGCCAGCGAACCGAGAACGGGCGTGCGGCCAATAATGCCACCGCCAACAGCATTGTCGACCATGGTGCAGACGATATCCTTGCCAGCGCCCAGAGAGATGAGGATCTCGGCACCAGTGACAACGTCGCCCGATTTAAAGGCGAAATAGGCGCTGCGGATATCTTGCGAAATCTGACTGGCGATCATGTTCAGGTCTTTTTCCGCCTGCAGATCCGTTTCGAACGCAAACAGGCAGATGGTGCCGATGTCGCCAAAGTACGGCACGCTTTGGGTCAGTTGCTCAACCAGTTGCTGTTTTGCCTGGTCGCTTTGCGCTTTGGCGTAGGACGCGGCAATGCCGGCTGCTGTGGCCATGGCGGCATTGGTGCTGGCCTTGCCCTGTGCGTTTGTGATGGTCGATTCGGACTTGGAGAACACGGAATCGATGGCCGTTATCGGGCTCATACACTTGGCCATGGTAAAGGTGCCGATACCAGGCATGTCCCGGTTCTTGGCTGCCTTGGCAGCACCAATCAAGGCAAAGAAGGGATAGTCCTGGGCGGCGGCGCGCGAATAGACAGTGGCAGCTTCAGCCGGATGCGAAATCGAGAAGCGCGCCATTTCGATGGCGTCGGGCGGCACCGCGCCGATGATGGCGCCCTTGACTTCCTTGAACAAGGTGCCGCTGATGCTATCGGCTCTGGCGTTGGCAGCGCCGGTCAGGAACAGGCAGAGTGCAAACCACAGGCAAGCTGACAAAGTCGCGTTTTTCATCGTATCCCCGGTTTCTTATGTGTGTCGTATGTACATAAGGTAACACGGGGAAATGACGAAATTACAAGATGTGTTGTTTTAACAACGCTCGTCTTCAGACCCCGCTTTTGGCGCAACTGGGGCATTTGACCAAGCCGGTGCGGCCAACCACCCAACCGGCTTCCGCTGCCGCAGCAGCAGCGCGCTGGGACCAGGCCTCCATCGGGTCATTGGCCACCTCATCAAATTCGAAAAACGCGCGGCAAGCGTGGGTTTCGCACTTGAGCATGTATTCGCAAAACAGCATTTCCTGCAACAGGTCGTTCATCGTTCTTTGTCCTTGTGGTGTCGATCAGGGCTGTACTTCCAGCTTGTCATTGGGCGATTCGCCATATATTTCGGGCGCATACATCGCTTCGATGCGCGTCGCAGGCAGGCCGAAGCTGCCGGCATTGTTCAGGCGCACCAGGTACTCGGTATGCCATTCACCTTGCCATACTCTTTCGTAGTAAGCGCGGAAGCTGTCGCTGGCACGTTCGACTGCGCTCGGTGTCCACCACCCTTGCAGCTTGGCGGCCTTCTGCACCAATTGTCCTTCACGCCCCAATCCCTTGCCCAGGATGCTAGCGCCCGAGGGGATGGGATCATGCACTACCAACCAGCCAAGATCGCTGTCCGAGCGGATGTCCAGCCTGACCTTGATGACGTCGCCGACCGACCAGCGACCAGGCACGCGTTGTTCTACCGCGCTTGTGGTCTTGCTCACGGCCAGGCCATGACTCACCGCTGCCCTGCCCTTATTGGCCGCCAACAAATTGATGCTGGCCCAGGGCGCGCCGGTGCCCCGGTGTTCCAGCACCAGGGGCGCGCTGCCCATTACCGGCAGAGGCAGTTGGGCCGCCGCTGCCGATGGCCAGGTCGCCGTGCGCACCTGACCGGCCAGGCTTGCCGTCGACACGCCGGTCACCGGACCCTGTTCACCTTCCTTGAGCAGATGCTGGAGCGCCGCCACGCTCAGCGCGTTGCCGACCGTGGTCTGCCAGCTGCCATGACGCTGGGCGTCTGCAATGGCGCGCGGCAGCAGAACCAGCTCGTCGGTCCAGATGGGATTGTGCAACTGCCAGCGTTGGAGCAGCAAGGCGGCGCGTGCGCTGAGCGCATCGTGCGACCACAGCAGGCGCCATTGCGCCGGCCCGGTATCGTCCCGCCATGCCAGGTGACCGCCATGCACCGTGTAGCGATTGCGTAGTTGCACGGCCGCCTGTTGCAGTTTGACTTCCCGCTCCGGCAGACCGGTCGCGTCCAGCAGATAACTGGCCCAATCGATCAAGGCCTCCGTAGGCAGCGCGTCCAGGTCGGCAGGTTCGGTCGGCGCGGCGCCGCCCAGTTCGCCTTTCATGGCTGCCTGCACGGCAAGGCGGAAGCTGAGGACTTCGCGCTCGTCGAGCCAATCCTTGGTCGGTGCCGACGCGGGCCGCGCCAATACCTCACGCAGGGCGGCACGCATCTTCTGCGTTTCTTCCTGCGGCAAAGGCAGCTTGTAGTGTTCTGCCAGCGTGAGCACATAGGCGGTCAACAATTCGCTGCCCTTGGTCTCTGGAAAAAAGCGCAACAGCCCCCCATCCTTGTGGCGCGGCAGGCTTGCCACCACGTCGCGCCAGGCAGTCTTGCTACCGGAAATTGCTGCGATCGAGCTGCGCTGTTCCATGCAGGTGTTGGGATAGCTGGCAGCCCAGGCCCGCGCGCCATCGATGGCACTGCTGGCCTGGCTCGCTTCCCAGTGCACGCTGATCGCGCCGATGCCGGGCAAGCTGCCGGACGGACGCGCGATGTTCAAGCGCTGGGTGCCCGGGACAGCCACCAAAGTGCTTTCCCGCACCGTCAACGGCGCTTGCAACACCGCTTTCTGCTGGATGTCCAGCGCGTCCAGCACTTCCCCGGTGTCCCTATCCTGGGCAGATATCTTCCAGTCGAGCCCGACAATGCCGTCGGGTATGACGACCGGCCAACGCACTTCGCTGTTCGATTTAGGCGCCAAGTCAAGCCGGCGCGACAAGCTCGGGACGGCAAGCTGCTGTGGCGACGCGGCCTGGTCAGGATGGGCGATAGGCGTTGCCCTGGCCAGCAACAGCAGGCTAAGGCGCTTGCCGGTGGTATTGCGCACAGTAAGCTTCTGCTCGACACGATCGGCGCCGCGCACGCTAAGCGCCAGGCCGGACAGCACTTCCACCGGTTTGCTGGTGCTGATAACGGTCTCGCCAGTGCCAAACAGGTCAGTGCCTGCACTGGCCACGGCAATGATGCGCCAGCGCGTCAAGGAGTCCGGCAAGGGAACGCTGACCGTGCCCTCGCCCTTTTCGTCCAGCAGCAAATGCCCTTCCCACAAAGCCAGCGTAGAAAAATTGATGCGCGGGGTAGGCGCCGGAATGAGGCCGCCCGCCCTGACAAGTTCAGCAACCGGGGCCGCAGCCTGTGCCCGATTCATCCCCTCCGCATCGCGTCTCGAATTGCGTTTGCGCTTTTCCCAGAAATAGCCGTCTGTCCCGTTGACGCTGCCAAACAGGGCAATAATCGCTTCCGAGTGTGGTGTGTACTGCGGCTGCGGCCCGATGGCAGGATTGATCTGCCAAAATTCAGACAACCCATGATCACTACTGTCAGTGCCGCGCTGCAACCAGAAACTGTCGCCGATGGCCGTCGTGGTATTTGGTTTGAGCAAGGCCAACGCGTCGTCCACGGCAATCAGGGTGACGCTGGTGCCGGCGGCCGGTTTGGTCCCGCCCGGCTGACGCACCTTGATGGCAACCGACAGCCGGGTGCCGGGACGGGCATCCTTGCTCGCCGCTTGCAACTCGACTTGCAAGCGCCTGCTTGCCTGGTTCAGCATCAAGTCCAAGCGCGCTCTTTGCTCGTTGACCGCTGGCGGTGCGCCCGGACCGGAAAACACGGGCATGGCGCCAACAAAGGTGGCAACGACGGTCACGCCGGGCGCGAACTCGGCGCGGGTTGGCAAGGCGATGTCTTCTTCGCTCTGGGTGAGCAAATGTGTCTGACTGGCGAGCACGCCTTCGCGCTCAACCGTCAACAGCAAAGTCGCGGGCAGGAACGGTGCGCGCACGCGAAGGTGCTCATCGTCGCCTGGAAATGCCGGCTCGGCAGCAATCCGTTCCAACACAGCTTGCGGCCTTGTTTGTCCGTCCTCCTTGCCATAGCGGATATTGGTCGCCGTGGACGCGCCTTCGGCCCGCGCGCGGAAAATCCATGCGCCGGGGCCAGGCAATTCCGACCACGGGATGGCGCAACGTGCCTTGCCATCGGCCGCCGTGGCGACGGTACACACCGGTTTGCGATCCGCGTCGGGGATGCTGATCCGGCCTTCCCGACTGGCTGGCAGCAAGGCCGCATCGACGGTGATGAGCTTGCCACGGAGCGGCGCATTGTTTTCATCGAGGGCGAGCAGCGCAAGGTGCGACTTGTCCGATGCGCTGGCGGTAGCTAGCGCGATACCGAGCTTGTGGCGCTCAGGCCATATCGCGACGCCCGCGCCGTGCACCTGGGTTTCCCCGCTGGGATCGGCGAACTGCATTTCCGCGAACAGGGTCAAAGGCGATTCGGTCGCTGGCGGCGGCACGTTGAGATGGGCGCGGCCGTCGCGATCGAGTTTGAGTACTGTCGCTGGTAACTGGAACTCGTCGCTCCAGCGCAGCTCCTGATTGAAGAAGTTGTACTCGGGAACGGGTGAGTCCGCGCCCACCGTATATTTCCCGCTAATGCTAGTGGACTGCCCCGCTGCGGCGCCACCTGCAACAAAGGACAAGGACGGCGCCACATGCAAAGTCTGGCGCGCGCCACGCCATGTGGTCGACAGATCCAGGTTGGCATCAAATACCGGAACCTTGAATTCTTCGACCTGGAACGTCCCGTGCGCGCCACGCCGGTACCCGTGCTCCGCAAGCAGTTCGTAGCTGTATTGGCCCAGGCGCGCCTCGGCTGGAATCGACCAGCTGGCAAGGGCCGTGCCATCGGCATTCCAGGCCAGCTCCTGCTCGTACAGTTTTTCGCCGTAGTAGCCATAGACGATCCGCAATGTGGTCGGTCGGCTTGGGGGCACGGCCCAGCCGGCAAGGACGGGCACGCGAAAGGTAAAGGCCATGGAGACGGTTTCACCGGCATGGTACAGACGGCGGTCGAGGACAGTATGGATGCTCTCGCCGCTGTCGTAGCTGCTGCGATCGTTGACCAGGGCGCGCATGACGGCAAGGTCCTGATCGCGCCTTACGACAACCCACAGCGGATAAGCAGTGCTTGCCCGCATGGCCGATCGCATGGCCTCATTCAAGGGCCCGGGCAGCGACTGCAGCGGCAAGGGCACGCGTCCCTGGGCATCGCTGTTTGCCTCGATGACGCGGCGAAACGGCGCGGCATTGCCATCCCAGATTTCGACGTGGGCGTTCGCGACAGGCAAGCCGCTATCGAAGGCGGTGACCCATACCAGGGAGTCACCGCGAGGCGACAAGGTCGTGTGCACGTTCAGGTTGGTCAACTGGACCACGGAGCTACGGCTGTGCTGCCAACTGTTCTCCAGAGCTGCTGCCACCTTGTTCAGCTCCCGGTCGTTGACCACGCGCACACCTTCCGATTCGGCCAGCTCAGCAAGTGCATCTTCCTCGCCATACTCGAAGCCAGTGCCTGCAAGGCGCACGAGAGGCGCCTTGGAAGGATGCTCTGCGCTCAGCGCGCGCAAGCGGCGCTCAAATTCGCCCTCCCGGGTGATCTCGGTACCATTCCATGCAAGCGCGCGGCGCCGTAAGCGGGTGAGGACAACCGTCGCTGGCTCGGCCTTGCGGCGAGCAAGTTCCTGCTGCTGGCGCAAGTAAGCCGCGCGAATGGCCGGGCTATCAGACTGCAAGAGCCAACTGCCGTAGCCCGACAGGTCCAGGTTCACGAGACGCGCTTCGTCACCAGGAAACGCGAGCTGCTCCTCACGCGGCGCAGGAACGGGCGCGTGTACATTTTTGAGTATCGCTTCGCTGTGCTGGTAGGCGTTTTCCATGACCGGCTGCGGTATCGCCTGCGTTTCCGCCCAAGGATTGGGCGTGGTGACGTTTTGGGCATGCAATGCGAGCAGGACTTCGCTGGGGACATCGGCGCCGAAATGCCAGCGCCTCGCCGCGAGGGCAACTGTGCTGCCACGCACCGAGAGCGGCCAGGACGCGACCTTGCCTGGTTTCCAGGCCAGGATGCCGTACTCGCGCATCATCCCGGCATAGGGCGGCAAGTGGCCAATCCGGATTGGCTGCTGAGCGGCGGGAATCTTGGTGAACGGACGTCCCTTGATATCGCGAAATGCGTCTGGCACGTGGGCTGTCAACGTGGTATCGGAGGGAAACGGACCGGGAAATGTCAGCGTTTTCGTTTCACTTTGATAGGTCGGCAAGACTGGCGTGTGCTCGCGCCCTGCACTGTCTCGCAACACCACAGTGGCAGCCAGGTCGTTCGTGGCCGGCTCGGACAATGTCATGGTGATGGCGCCTCGCGGATCGCAGCCGCTTTCGGCGAGCTGCCGCAAACACGCGAGCGTTGCGGTAAAAGGGGGCTTCGTGGTGTGCTCGAGAACGGCATCCTGAACATTAGCGAGGCCCGTCACTGTGCGAATGCGCCTGTCCCAGGTCCAGACCACCTTCGCGCTATCTGGCAAGGGCGCCGGCCCACATTGGGCGAGCACCAATGGGGCACCACTCTGATAGACGCCAAGCCGGGTGGCTTCGTCGCGCGCTTCGACGCCGGCAAGCACCCGGACCGCCTGTTCTTTGCCATTGACGGTGCAGCGAAGTAAGT
>JBJMVX010000060.1:0-21212 GCA_045810445.1 Massilia sp. | reverse complement strand
TCCATAGCTTCAAGCGTAACCGATGGCGAAGATGCGCATCGTCAGTTTATAAGCCCAATAAGCTGCTTCGTAGCCAGCGCGGCGCAGCCAGCCCACGTGTTCGAAGTCTTCGCTGCAAATTGGTGTGCCATCGGCCATGCCGCTCTGGATACGTTCGCGCATCACGGCAGCGAAGCCGACATCTTTGACCACGATGTTCGCTTCCTGGTTCAGGAACAACGATAGCCCGTCGCAATTGCTGGAGCCCACAGTGGCCCAGTCATCGTCCACGACCGCCACCTTGGCATGCAATTGGGTCTTGCGGTATTCATAGACCTTCACGCCCGCGGCCAAGAGCTTGGGATAGAAGGAGCGCGCGACCATGTCCTGCAGACGAACCTCGCCCACCCCGATCAGGAGCTTGACCTCGACCCCGCGCTGGCCGGCCACCGCCAGCGCCTTGCGAAATTTGTGCCCTGGTGCGAAATACGGGTTCACCAGCAGGATGCTTTTCTTGGCGCGGCCAATGGCCTGCAGGTAGGCGCGCTGGATGGTGTGGCGGTTGCGCAGGCTGTCACGCACCACGAGGGCTGCGAGCATGGGTTTTTCGCCGTCGGGCGGCACCTGGCGCCGCATTTCGCGAAACAGGCCTATGCGCTTGAGCAGTCCCAGACGGCCCACGCGCGCCCACTGGCCCTGCATCTCCTGGTGAATGACAGCCACCAGCGGTCCCTTCACCTCGGCCGCAAAATCCCAGCGCGGCGCAGGCAGGCGGCGCGTGGCGTCATAGTCGCAGTACCAGTCGTCGTTGATGTTGATGCCGCCGACAAAAGCGACTTCGCGGTCCACCACCACCAGCTTGCGATGGGTGCGCGCCACGCCGCGCCGGAACCAGGAATTGAAAGCGCGAAAACGCACGCCGGCCGCCGCGAAGGCGATGCCCAGCTGCGTGCAGCGCTGGTTACCGGTGCCAAACCAGTCCGTCACCACGCGCACCTTCACGCCACGCAGGCCGGCCTGCACCAGTGCCGCTTGCACGGCCTGCCCCATTGCGTCGTCGGAAAAGATATAGGTTTCGAAAAAAATATCGTACTGCGCACCGTCGATGGCAGCTAGCAGCGCGGGAAAGAAGTCCGTGCCGCTTTCGAGCAGGGTGATGCTGTTGTGGGCCAGCAGATTAACGGAGCGCATAGCGTCCCTGGAAGGTAAGCACAGCCCTTACGCCAGTTTGAGGTTCGCCACAATCGGCGCGTGGTCGGACAGCTTGGCCCACAACGGCCCATGCAAAACCTGGGCGGTATCGACCTTGAAGCCGCGCACGTAGATGCGGTCCAGGCGGAACCAGGGCAGCGCCGCCGGGAAGGTGCGCGCCGGCTGCACGACTTTTTCGCGCCCCGCCAGGTTGCGTACCAAGTCGCCGATGCGCGAACTGGCACCGAGTTCGTCGAACACTTCCACCACGCCCAGCGCCTTGCGCAACTTGTCGCTCAGGGTGTTGCGCCAGTCATTGAAGTCGCCCGCGATGATGACCGGTTCGCCATTGGCCGCCGACGCATTGACGCAATCGATCAGGGCCTGGGTCTGGCGTCCACGGCCCGATTCAAACAGGCCCAGATGCACCACGTAGCAATGAATGGGACAACGGTCGGTCTCGATGACGCAATGGAGGATGCCGCGCTGCTCGTAGGCGTGGTCGGAGACATCGTGGTTATGCGAATTCTCGATCGGATAGGCACTCAAGAGCGCATTGCCATGGTGACCGTGGTCGTACACCGCGTTCATGCCGTAGGCCGAATGGTGGGAGTCGCCGGCAAAAAATTCGTGCTGGGCGCTTTCCGGCCAATGGTGGTGGCCCCGGCTTTCGGCGCCAAATTTGTTCTGGTAGCGGTCATGCCGCCCTTGCACTTCCTGCAAAAAGACGACGTCCGCGTCAAACTGGGCGATGGCCTTCTTCAGGGCAACGACGCGCGGTGTACTCCGGATCGAGGACACGCCTTTGTGGATGTTGTAGGTAGCGACACGAATCTTCATGGGAACATTCTAACCGCATCTTGCCAGAAGCCGCGCACGTCCCTGCGGCGAAGTTTCTGGCAGGCTTCAGTTCCCGGGAAGACCCAGTACTTCCTGCAGCAACTGGTGCTCCAGCGCTGCGAAAGCCGCCGTTCCGCGCCGCCCATGGCGTGGCAGCCCCACGCGCAGGTCCAGGCGCAGTTTTCCCGCTTCGATCAGTAGCACCCGGTCGGCCAGCACCAGCGCTTCCTGCACATCGTGGGTCACCAGGACTGCGGTAAAGCCGCGCTCCTGCCACAGCGTCGCGATCAGTTGCTGCATTTCGATGCGGGTCAGCGCATCGAGCGCGCCCAGAGGTTCGTCCAGCAGCAAGAGCTGGGGCGCGTGCACCAGCGCACGCGCAAGGGCCACCCGCTGGCGCTGTCCGCCCGAGAGCACGGTGGGCCAGTCGGCGCCGCGCGCGGCCAGGCCGACCGTGGCCAAGGCCGCAGCGGCCCGCTCGCGTCCATCCACCAAGCCAAGGGCCACGTTGTCGAGCACGGACTTCCAGGGCAGCAGCCGCGCTTCCTGGAACATGATGCGCACGTCGGCCGCGCGCTTGCCGTCGCCTACTGTGATCTGGCCGCTGTCGGGCTGCTCCAGGCCGGCAATCGTGCGAAGCAGCGTGCTTTTTCCGCAGCCGCTACGGCCGATGACGGCGACAAATTCGCCGGGCACCAGCTGCAGGTCGATCCCGGAGAGCACGGCATGGCTGCCATAGGACTTGTCCAGCGCGCGCACGCTCAGGGCCACGCCATGCTGGCCCTGGGCCGCGGCAGCGCCGACGGTGGTTTCTTCGACGGAGTTAATCTGCATATGTGTCCTCGTTAGCGATAAGCCGGATTCCAGCGCAGGAAGTAGCGTTCCAGCGCACGCGAAAGCAGGTCCGCCCCTTTGCCCAGCAAGGCATACAGCAAAATACCGACCAACACGATATCGGTCTGCAGGAATTCGCGCGCATTCATCGTCATGTAGCCGATGCCTGCCCGCGCCGAAATGGTTTCGGCCACGATCAGCAGCACCCACACCAACCCGAGCGAGAAACGCACGCCCACCAGGATCGATGGCAGCGCGGCCGGCAAAATCACATCGCGGTACAGCGGCCAGCCGCGCAGACCATAGCTGCGCGCCATTTCGATCAAGCCCTGGTCCGCCGAACGAATGCCGTGAAAAGTATTGAGATACACCGGAAAGAACACGCCCACCGCCAGCAGAAACAGCTTGGCCGTTTCGTCGATGCCGAACCAGAGGATGACCAGGGGGATGAGTGCCAGTGCGGGGATATTGCGCACCATCTGCAGCGTAGTGTCGAGCAGGGTCTCGGCGGTCTTGACACTCCCCGTGAGCAAACCAAGCAGCAGACCTGATCCCGCACCAATAGCAAAGCCGGACGCGGCGCGCCACAAGCTGGTGGACAGGTGCTCCCACAGTTCGCCCGACACGGCCAGGGTCCAGAAGGCCTTGGCCACCGCCCACGGCTCGGGCAGGATGCGGCTGGACAGCCAGCCCGCCTGGGCGGCCACCTGCCAGGCCACGATCAATGCGACCGGCAGCGCCCAGGGCGCGAGGGCCGAGGGGCGTGCCATCTCAGGCCGCCTTCTTGGGCACGATATCGCTGGCCATCATTTCACCAAACGGACCGCTCAAGGATTGTTCGCCCTGGACCTTGCCTTTGCCCAGCAGCGGGAATACCAGTTCGGCAAAGCGATAGGACTCTTCCAGGTGCGGGTAGCCGGACAAAATGAAGGTGTCGATGCCCAGGTCCGCGTATTCCTGCATGCGCGCCGCGACCGTTTCCGGGTCGCCCACCAGGGCGGTGCCGGCACCGCCGCGCACCAGGCCCACGCCCGCCCACAGATTGGGCGAGACTTCCAGCTTGTCGCGCCGCCCGCCATGCAGGGCCGCCATGCGGCGCTGGCCCACCGAATCCATCTTGGCAAAGGCGGCCTGCGCTTTTTCGATCACGGCGTCGTCCAAGTGGCTGATCAACTCGTCGGCGGCGCGCCATGCTGCTTCATTCGTTTCGCGCACAATCACGTGCAGGCGGATGCCAAAGCGCAGTGTGCGGCCACGCTTGGCGGCGCGCGCGCGAATGTCGGCCAGCTTCTCGGCCACCGCAGCTGGCGGCTCGCCCCAGGTCAGGTACACATCCATCTGTTCGGCCGCAAGCTCGTGCGCCGGTTCCGACGAGCCGCCAAAATACAGTGGCGGATACGGCTTCTGGACCGGCGGGTAGAGGGTCTTGGCACCCTTGACCTGGATATGTTTGCCTTCGAAGTTGTAGCCGGCTGCCCCGCCCTCGCCTGCCATGGTGGCGCGCCATACCTTGAGAAATTCATCGGAGATTTCATAGCGTTTGCTGTGATCGGCGAAGACCCCATCGGCTTCCAGTTCGCCCTGGTCGCCGCCAGTGACGACGTTGATCAAGAGTCGCCCATTGGAGAGGCGGTCAAAGGTCGACGCCATGCGCACCGATAGGCCGGGGCTGGACAAGCCGGGACGGATCGCCACCAGGAACTTGAGCTTTTGCGTGACCGCGATGAGCGACGAGGCGACGACCCACGCGTCTTCGCAGGAGCGCCCGGTCGGCAGCAGTACGCCGTCGTAGCCCAGGGTGTCGGCGGCCACCGCCACCTGTTTCAGATACTCGGCGTCGACCGTACGCGCGCCCTTGGTGGTACCCAGGTAGCGGCTGTCGCCATGGGTAGGAATGAACCAGAATACATTGAGTGACATACCAACTCCTGCTTAAAGTTTGTGAGGCAGTTGCGCGTCCTTGACGACGATTGCCTTCGGAATGAGTTTGAGGTTGGCGAAAACGTCGGCGATTTTTTGCTGCTGGTTGATGACGTCGGGTGTCACCGCCTTCACGCCATAGGCATAGCGGGTGGCGGCCAGTTCGACCACGCTCGCTTCCAGGCCGGTCTGGGCTGCCAGGATGGCCGACACTTCCTTCAGGTTCTGGCGCCCCCAGTCATCGACCTTGGCCAGTTCCTCGATCACGATGCGTACCGTCTCGGGATTGGCTTGCGCATAGGGGCGCGACGCCAAGTAGAACTGGTGATTGGCCACCAGGCCCTTGCCATCGACAAGAATGCTGGCGCCCAGCTGCTTTTCAGCGGCTGCCAGGAAGGGATCCCAGATCACCCAGGCATCCACCGCGCCGCGCTCGAAGGAGGCGCGCGCGTCCGCTGGCGGCAGGAAGATGGTTTGCACATCCTTGTAGTCGATGCCGGCCTTTTCCAGTGCCTTGACCAGCAGGTAATGCACGTTCGAGCCCTTGTTCAAGGCGATCTTCTTGCCTTTCAGGTCGGCCAGACTGCGGATCGTCGATCCCTTCGGCACGATGATCGCTTCCGAGGCTGGCGACGGCGGCTCGTTGCCCACGTAGACCAGGTTGGCGCCAGCTGCCTGCGCGAAGATCGGCGGTGCTTCGCCAACGGTGCCAAAGTCGATGCTGCCCACGTTCAGGCCTTCAAGCAGCACGGGACCGGCCGGGAACTCGGTCCATTTGACGGAGATGCCTTTTTCAGCCAGGCGCTTTTCCAGCGTACCGCGTCCCTTGAGCAGGGTCAGGGTGCCGTACTTTTGATAGCCGATGCGCACCTCCTTGCTGGTCTGGGCGAAGGCCTGGTCGCTCAGGCCAGTGGCCAGCACGGCGGCCACCAGCAGGCCAAGGGTGAGGCGGCGGCTGTTACGTTTGTCGGTGAACTGCGTCATGGGTTGGACTTTCAAAAGAGGTTCAGGCTGCGATAGCCGGGGAAATGGAAGATTCATGCAAGGCGCGAAAACTGGGCAGCGCCTGCAGTTCGGCCGAGAGCTGGGCTACGCCTTTAGTAATGCGTGCGGCGATGGGCGCATCGGCTTCGAAGCCGGCTTCCGCACTCCATTGCAGTTGCGCCGAGGTGGCGTAAATGCCCGAGAGGATGAAGCGGGCCGACAGCGACGCCAGCACCGGGCGCAAGGCGTAGTCCAGCACCAGCATGTGCGACTGGCTGCCACCAGTGGCCAGGGGCAGTACCAGCTTGCCGTCCAGGCCATCCTGCGGCAGCAGGTCCAGGAAGGCTTTCAGGATGCCGGTGTAAGAAGCCTTGTAGACAGGTGTCGCAATCACGACAGCGTCGGCCTGCGCCACCAGGGCCAGGGCGCGCGCGATAGCCGGGTCGTCGACGTCGGCGTGCAGCAGCGCTTGCGCCGGCAAGTCGCGCACGTGCAGCTTGGTGCAGCGGTGGCCTTGCAGGGCGAGCCGGTCGCCAATGTGTTGAAGCAGTCTGGCACCACTTGATGATGCCGACGGGCTTCCGCCTAATAGTAGAACGCTCATGGTAGTTCCGTGTAGGGGTGTTGAATATGCAGCACAGGTGAAGCAGCGTAAGCCGCTTACAGCAAAATAAAAACGAATGCTTTCACGCTTGAATATGCGTTTTTCGTTCCAGCGTTTTCCGCATAAGGTAGGTCGGATATCTTCGTTCACAGCGCATATGGGCAGGTGCAATACTGATTTTCAACCCACAAAAAACAGGACATTACCGATGCCCGCAACCTTGCTCCGCACCTCAACGGACCTACCCCGTCCGTCTGCCATCACTCTGGCGCTTGCACTGGCAGAGCGCCTGGCCAAGAGCGCCGTCCAGCGCGACCAGGCTGGCGGCCACGCCGCCGTGGAACGCGAATGGATACGCGAGTCCGGCCTGCTGACGCTCTCCATCCCCGTCGAATTCGGCGGCCAGGGCGCGCCATGGACCGTCGTCTACCAGGTCATTCGCATCCTGGCTCGCGCCGACAGCGCGCTGGCCCATGTGTTTGGATTTCACCACCTGCAGCTGGCCGGCCTGCAGTTGTATGGCAGCGCGCAGCAACAGCGTCGCCTGTTCGAAGCGACCGTCAACGAGCGTCTGTTCTGGGGCAATGCCCTCAACCCGCTGGACAAGCGCGTCACCGCCAAGGTGAGCGCCGATGGCTACACGCTCGACGGCATCAAGAGCTTCTGCTCGGGCTCCGTGGGCTCGGACTGGCTGACCGTGTCGGCCTGGGATGCGACCGCAGGCGCGGCGCTGATTGGCGTGCTGCCAACCGGTACCGAGGGCGTGCGCGTGCAAGCGAACTGGGACGCCTTCGGCCAGCGCCAGACCGACAGCGGCAATGTGCATTTTTCACGTGTGGCCTTGCCGGCGGATCTGGTCCTGCAATCTCCTGGCCAGGTACCAACCGCGCAGGCGACATTGCGCTCGCAGGTGGCGCAACTGATCATGGCCAATCTGTACCTCGGAATCGCCCAGGGCGCCTTCGAAACCGCCCGCCGCTACACCGGCGATCAGGCCCATGCCTGGTTTGCGTCGGGCGTGAAGGAAGCGGCCGATGATCCCTTCATCCAGCATCGCTACGGCGAACTGTGGTTGCTGCTGCGTCCCGCCGAAGTGCTCGCCGACGTGGCCGCGCAAGCTCTCCAGAACGCCTACGACAAGGGCCCCTTGCTGACGGCGCGCGAACGCGGCGAAGTGGCGGTGGCTGTGGCCGAAGCGAAGGTGCTCTCGCACCGGGCCGGCATCGACATCAGCAGCCAGATGTTCGAGCTGACCGGCGCTCGCGCCACGGCCACCGAACTTGGCTACGACCGCTTCTGGCGTAACGTGCGCGTACACACGCTGCACGACCCGGTCGACTACAAGCTGCGCGACCTGGGACGCTATGTCCTCGATGGCAGCATCCCCGAACCGACCGCGTATTCCTGACACATGGCCACTTCAACTACTCCCCTGATTCGGGTGCAGGGCGCGTTCAAGTCGTTTGCCCTGCCGCGCGGCGGCAGCTTCGACGCAGTGCGCGACGTGAGCCTGGACGTGCACGAAGGCGATATCTTTGGCCTGATCGGCAAGAGCGGCGCCGGCAAATCGACCTTGCTGCGCTTGATTAATCTGCTCGAGATTCCAGACCGCGGCAGTATCAGCGTGGCCGGCCAGGAGCTGACCGGGCTAGGCAAGCGCGCACTGCGCGAAGCACGCCAGAATATTGGCATGATCTTCCAGCAGTTCAATCTGCTGCAAAACGCGACTGTGTACGAGAACGTCGCCTTCCCCCTGCGCATCCACGGCACCCTCAACGCGCCGCGCCTGGCCGCGCGGGTGCGTGAATGCCTGGAGCTGGTAGGCCTGGCCGACAAGGCCGACAGCTATCCGGCGCAACTCTCCGGCGGGCAGAAGCAGCGCGCCGCCATTGCGCGTGCACTGGCCAGCCGGCCGGCGGTACTGCTGTGCGATGAACCGACGTCCGCGCTGGACGCGGAAACCACGCGCGCCCTTTTGGACACGCTGCGTGACATCAACCAGCGCCTGGGCGTCACCATCGTCATCGTCAGCCACGAGCTGTCGGTGCTGGGTGCCATCTGCAACCGCGTGGCAGTGATCGAAGACGGCGCCCTGGCCGAGCAGTTCGACCTGGCCGATACCCGCATCCCGCGCATCACCGCGCTGGGACGCGAACTGGCCTATTACGGCACCGAGAGCTATGCACAAGCGGCATGGAAGGGCGTGGTCCATGCTTGAAAATGTCATTTCCCTTCTGCCGGAATTGTGGACCGCACTGGGGCAGACCCTGACCATGCTTGCCATTGGCCTGTCATCGGCGGTGCTGTTAGGTGGCCCTCTGGGGATCCTCCTGTTTTTGGTCGCAGACGGCCAGTCCCTGCAGAACCGCCCCTTGGCGCTCCTGCTCGGGTGGCTGGTCAACACGGTGCGCTCCTTCCCTTTCATTATTCTGCTGGTTGCCCTGGTGCCGCTCACGCGCGTCATTGCCGGCACCTCGATTGGCCCGCTGGCAGCGGCCGTGCCCTTGTCGTTTGCCGCGATTCCCTATTTCGCGCGCCTGGTCGAACAGAATCTGCGTGAAGTGCCGCGTGGGGTCATCGAGGCGGCCCACGCCATGGGCGCTTCAGAATTCCAGATCATCACCCGCGTCCTGCTGGTCGAAGCGCGCTCCGGGCTGGTGCTGGCGTTGACCGTCCTGTCCATCAGCTTCCTGTCCTATTCCGCCGTGGCCGGCGTGGTCGGTGGCGGCGGCATCGGCGACCTGGCGATCCGCTACGGCTACTACCGCTTCGAGACCGACATCATGGTCGTCACCGTCGCCATCCTGGTGCTGCTGGTGCAGCTCATTCAATTGGGCGGCAACCACATCGCCCGCCGCATCGACCACCGTTAATCCCCTACTAGAAAGCCACTGTCATGTTCATCGCACGCCGTACCCTGCTAGCCGCCCTCGTCGGCATCGCCTTCGCCACGTCCGCCAACGCGGCCCGCGACCCGAAAGAAATCGTGATCGGCACCAGCGCCGGCCCTTACGCCGACCAGATCAAGCTGGGCATTAAACCCATTCTCGAAAAGCAGGGCTACAAGATCAAGGTCGTGGAATTCAATGACTACATCCAGCCCAATTTTGCGCTGGCTGAAGGCTCGTTGGACGCTAACGTATTCCAGCACATCGTGTACCTGACCAAGTTCGCCGCCGAGCACAAACTGGCCCTCACCGACCTGGTGACCATTCCCACCGCGCCGATTGCCATCTACAGCAAGAAGCACAAGTCGCTGACCGAGGTGAAGGAAGGCAGCACCGTCGCCTTGCCAAATGACCCGACCAACCAGGCACGCGCGCTGGTGCTGCTCAATCAATTGGGATGGATCACGCTGCGCGAGAAGGTCGATCCGATCCGCGCCTCGGAAAAGGATATCGCCGTCAATACCCGCAGGATCAAGCTGATCCCGCTGGAGGCAGCCCAGCTCCCACGCTCACTGCAGGATACCGACTACTCCTTCATCAACGGGAACTACGCGCTGGCCTCGGGCCTGAAGCTGACCGACGCGCTGATCACCGAAAAAATCTCCAGCAATTACGTCAACCTGGTTGCCGTGCGCACTGCCGACAAGGACAAACAGTTTGCCAAGGACATCGCGGCAGCTTATCGCTCGCGCGAATTCCTGGAAGTGACCAACAAATACTTCGCCGGCTACGCCAAGACCGATTACCAGCTGGCGCTGCAGGCACCAGGCAAATAGGCCATGAGCAAACAGATACGCTTCAACGCATTCCAGATGAATGCGCCCAGCCACCAGTCGCCAGGCCTGTGGACCCACGCGCGCGACGAGGGCCACCGCTACACCGATGCGGCTTACTGGATCGAGCTGGCCCAGGTGCTTGAAGCCGGACGCTTTGACGCCATTTTCCTGGCCGACGTGCTGGGTGTCTATGACGTCTACCAGGGCAGCGTGGACGCGGCGCTGGCGCATGCGGTGCAGGTGCCGCTCAACGATCCGCTGGCACTGGTGCCGGTGATCGCGGGGGCCACCAAGCACCTGGGCATCGGCGTTACGGCCGCTCTCACCTACGAGCATCCCTACACGTTCGCACGCCGCATCTCGACGCTCGACCACCTCACGGGCGGGCGTATTGGCTGGAATATCGTGACCGGCTATCTTGACAGCGCAGCGCGCAACCTGGGATTGAAACAGCAGTTGGACCATGACCAGCGCTACGATCTGGCCGACGAATACCTCGACGTGGTCTACAAGCTGTGGGAAAAAAGCTGGGAAGCGGACGCCGTGGTGCGCGACAAGTCGCGTGGCGTTTTCACCGACCCGGCCAAGGTCCACCCAATCCAGCACGAGGGGCAGTACTACCAGGTTCCTGGTATTCACCTGTGCGAGCCATCGCCCCAACGCACGCCCTTGCTGTACCAGGCCGGCGCTTCAGCGCGCGGCACGGCCTTTGCGGCCCGCCACGCGGAAGCGACCTTTGTCAGTGGCCCCAGCATCGCCGTGGTTAAACGCTATGTGGACGACACACGCGCTGCCCTGCGCGCGGCCGGTCGCAGTGCGGACTCAGTGCTGGTGTATGCCCAGGCCTTGATCATCACCGGTGCCACCGACGATATCGCCCGCGCCAAGTACGAGGACTATCTGAGCCACATCGACATCGACGCCTCGCTGGCGCTTCTCTCTGGTTGGACCGGTGTCGACTTCAGCAAAATCGATCTCGATGCCACCGTCGACTACATCGAGACCCAGGCAGGCCGCTCTGCCCTCGCTTCCCTGTCGGCTGCCGATCCCTCGCACCGCTGGACCGTGCGCGAGGCAGCGCAGTTCATCGGTCTTGGTGGACGCGGTCCCATCCTGGTCGGCTCACCCGAGCAGGTGGCCAACCAGCTGGAAGGCTGGATGGACGCCACCGGCATCGATGGCTTCAACCTGGCTTTCGCGGTATCCCACGACGACCTGCGCGACGTGGTGGAACTGGTGGTGCCGGAGCTGCAGCGCCGCGGGCGTTATCGCAGCGACTACGAGGATGGCACGCTGCGTCACAAATTGCATGGAAAAGGACCTGCCCTGGCGCTAGACCATCCGGGTCGCCAGGTCAGTATTGCCAAACCGCTGCGCACCGCAGCATGAACACGAGGACACGATGAAACGCAGAGAATTACTCCAACTTGCCGCCAGCGGCACCGCCCTGGCCCTGCTGCCTTCCGCAGCGCAGGCCGCGCCGCTCAAGGAGCTGCGCCTGGACTACGCCTACTACTCGCCATTGAGCCTGGTGGTGCGCCGCTTCGGCTGGCTGGAGGAAGAATTCCGCGCCGACGGTACGGCTATTCGTTGGGTGCACAGCGCCGGCAGCAACCGCGCCTTGGAATACC
This sequence comes from Massilia sp., assembly GCA_045810445.1. Classification (GTDB taxonomy): domain Bacteria; phylum Pseudomonadota; class Gammaproteobacteria; order Burkholderiales; family Burkholderiaceae_D; genus Telluria_A. The sequence continues at coordinate 9,505 of JBJMVX010000060.1, read as the reverse complement.
TTAATGCGAACAGCATCGACATCGGTTCAAGCGCCGGCCTGGCTGCACTGCTGGCGCGCGCCAACGGCAATCCAATTCGCACGCCCTACATTTTTTCGCGCCCGGAGTGGACCGCGCTGGTAGTGCGCAAGGACTCGCCGATCCGCACATTGCGCGACCTCAAAGGCAAGAAGGTCGCAGCAACCAAGGGTACCGATCCCTACCTGTTTCTGCTGCGGGCACTGAAGACGAGCGGCCTGAAACGCAATGACATCGAACATATCGCCCTGCAGCACGCGGACGGACGCATCGCACTGGAACAGGGTCAGGTGGACGCCTGGGCCGGACTTGATCCGCACATGGCCGCGAGCGAACTGGAATCGGGCTCGCGCCTGATTTACCGTAACGTCGCCTTCAACACCTACGGCTTCCTGAACGTGCGCGAAGACTTCCTGGCCAGCCGCGCCAGCGAAACAAGCCGCGTGATCAAGGTCTACGAAAAGGCGCGCGCCTGGATAGGCACCAATCAGGCGGAGGCCGCGAAGATTTTGTCGGAAGAAGCCAAGGTGTCGTTGCCGGTAGCGCTGTTGCAGATTAAGTTGCGCAGCGACTTTTCCAACGCCCAGCCGTCGGCGGAACATGTCAAGGCGCTGGAAGTGGCCGCGCCGATCCTGCTCGATGAAGGGCTGGTCAAGCCGGGCACAGATCTGAAGCGCACAATCGCCGACCTGGTCGACACACGTTTCGCCAACGCGCTCATCGCCCGGGCCTGAACATGACAAGCCGCACCCTTGCCCTGCCCAAGACGGTAGGTGCGCCACGCTGGCGCCTTCCACTTGGCCTGCTGCTGCCAGGCGCCTTGCTGGTGCTGGCCGAAGCTGGGGTACGTAGTGGCGTCATTGCACCGAACCTGCTGCCCGCGCCCAGCGCGGTGCTCGAGACCTTGGTGTACCTGGCACACAACGGCCTGGCCGCGCACATCGCCAGCAGCACGGCGCGGGTGGTGGCAGGCTTCGCCGCCGGTGCCGGCCTGGCGGTCGTCATTGGTGCCGCCGTTGCCCTGAACCGGCGTGCAGAGGCTTTGCTGGACCCGAGCTTCCAGGCACTGCGCGCCATTCCATCACTCGCCTGGGTCCCCCTGCTGCTGCTCTGGTTTGGCATCGACGAGACGCCCAAGCTGATACTCATCGCGATTGGCGCCTTCTTCCCCGTCTACATGGGTGTGGCCTCGGGTATACGTGGCGTCGATCGCAAACTGATCGAAGTGGCCCAACTCTATCAGCTCGATCGCCTGGCGCTGGCACGACGCGTCCTGATACCTGCCGCCTTGCCAGCCCTGATGACGGGTTTGCGCAACGGCTTGAGCCTGGCCTGGATGTTCATGGTGGCAGCCGAACTGATTGCGGCCAGCCGTGGGCTTGGCTTCCTGCTGTCGGACGGACGCGAAACCAGCCGCGCCGATATCGTGATCGCTGCCATTGTGCTGCTGGCAGTGCTCGGCAAGGCCAGCGACAGCCTGGTGCAGGTATTGGAAAAGCGCCTGCTGGGCTGGCGCGACAGCTATGACAATCAGGAGGCACGATGAGCGAATTGCTCGATATTTTTGTGGCCGAAAAACGCTTCGGCAGCCGCACGGTATTGCGCGACATGCGCCTGGTCGTGCGCGAGGGCGAGATTGTCAGCCTGGTGGGCGCCAGCGGCTGCGGCAAGAGTACCTTGTTGTCCATCGTGGCGGGCCTCGATCCCCACTTCCAGGGACAGGTCAGCCTGGCGGGCAAGGCGCGCACGGGCATCGATGCCGATGTCGGCTTCGTGTTCCAGGAGCCGCGCCTGTTCCCGTGGCTGACGGTGGCGCAAAATATTGCCTTTGGTCGGGGCCCAGGCGCACAGCATGACCCACGGGTCGATGCCCTGCTCGCGCAGGTTGGGCTGGCAGGCTACCGGGGTGCCCTGCCCAAGCAGCTTTCAGGCGGCCAGGCCCAGCGCGTGGCCATTGCTCGCGGGCTGTTTACGCAACCGCGTGTGCTGCTGCTCGATGAACCCTTTTCTGCGGTCGATGCCTTCACCCGCGTCAAATTGCAGGACCTGCTGGTCAGGCTCGCGCACGAAAACCAGGTAACGCTGCTGATGGTCACCCATGACATCGACGAAGCGCTGTTCCTGAGTGACCGCGTGGTCCTGCTCGATGGTGTGGCCGGCCCGGTGCGGGCGCAGTTCAAGGTCGATGCCGCGCGCCCCCGACTGCGCAACGGCGCCGCTTCCAGCGAACTGAAAGCGGCTCTGCTGCACAGCCTGGAGCGCTTTCACGCAGCCTAGTCGCGCCGCATGTGCGCCTGATTGACATTGCTGCCCGGCGCGACGCTCTCGGTCAGCCAAACATTGCCGCCGATGGTGGCGCCAGCGCCAATGGTGATGCGCCCCAGCACAGTGGCACCGGCGTAGATGACCACGTCGTCTTCCACGATAGGATGGCGCGCCACGCCCTTGACCAGGGCGCCGTTGGCGTCGGTCTCGAAGCGGCGTGCGCCGAGCGTGACGGCCTGGTACAGGCGCACCCGCTCACCAATGATGGTGGTTTCGCCAATCACGACGCCGGTACCGTGGTCAATGAAGAAGCTGGCGCCTATATGCGCGCCGGGATGGATATCGATACCGGTCAACGAATGGCCAATGTCGGCGATCAGGCGCGCCAGGAACGGCACGCCCAGTTGGTGCAGCCGATGCGCAAAGCGGTGATACAAAATGGCGATGGTGCCCGGATAGCACAGCATGATTTCGGCCACCGTGGTCGCCGCCGGGTCGCCCGCCAATGCGGCCTGCACGTCCGCCACCAGCAAGGCGCGGATGGTGGGCAGGCTGGCCGCGAAATCGCGCGTGATGGCCACCGCAGCCCCGGCAAGCGACGCTTCCGGCTCCAGCTCCGCATCGGGTGCGAACAGCAAGCCGCGCCGCACCTGCTCAACCAGCGCATTCAAGGTGGTGGTGAGCGTGTCGCCCACATAGAAGTCGATGCTCTCGTCGGTCAGGTTGGGTCGGCCGTAATGGGTGGGGAACAGCACGGCGGAAAGCCCGTCAACGATCTGCCCCAGCACTTCGCGCGAAGGCAGTTCACGCACCCTGCCGTGGTGACGGATATTGTGGGTTCCCTCGCGCGAGACGCGCAGCGCCTCGATCACGGGGCCGAGGTTCCAGTGGGGCGGCTTGGCGCCTGGAGGGTCGAAGCGGTCGATTTTCATCCTGCCAGACTAGTCCTGCCTGGCGCGAATGAGAACGAAGTTATTCGTTGTTTCTTATGCGGTTTTTGAATGCGCTAGTGAGGCAATGTACCCACAGGCATGTATTTGCGTTCGATGGCCGTCGAAACACCCTCGGCGTTCATGGCGCGCAAGGCAGCGTTCATTTTCGCGATCAGGGCGTCGGGCACATCAAGGTGGCAGGCAAGGTACAACTCGGTGCGCTTGAAGCTCAAGACGGGCACGATCTGGCCCTGCCAGCCATTTTCCGCAATCAGGCTGCCACCCATCTGGCGGCTGGAAACCCACAGGTCAAGGCGGTCGGCCAGCAGTTTGCGTGGATTTGACAAGCGCTCGCGCACCGTTTCAACTGTGTAGCCCATGGCGCTCAGGGTATCGCCACGCACGTCGCCAAAATAAGCGCCTATGTGATACTTGCGCGCGTCTTCCAGCGTGCGCACCTGGTAGTTTCTTCCGGCCTTCCCGAAAAGGGTCCAGTCACTGATGTGAGTCGGCCCGACCCATTTGAACAGCGCATCGCGTTCGGGCAACCGGGTCAGCGAATAAATGCAGGCGTCAGGGCGGGTTTGCGCCGTCAGCATCGCGCGCTTGAAGGGAAGCAGCTCGATCTCGTAGACGACGCCAACGCGCTTCATGATTTCCCTCACCTTGTCGGTGGTGTAGCCGGCCAGTTGACCATTGTCCATGATCGAGGATGGCGGTGAGATTTCCGTTCCGATGTACAGGTGCGGAGGCGCCGCGAACGCGGGGGCCAGTTGCCAGGCAAGTGCCACTGGCAGCACAACACGCAAGCAGCGCATCATGGCCGGACCTTGGCCGGCGGGGGGATGAAATGGTATTTGCGTTCGATAGTCGCCGACACGCCTTCAGTGTTCATGGCGCGCAGTGCCGCGTTCATTTTTGCGATCAGTTCATCGGGCACTGCCGGATTGCAGGCCAGGTATTGCTCGGTACGTTTGAAGGTAAGTACCGGGACGATCTGGCCTTCCCAGCCCTGTTCGGCGATCAGCGCCCCGCCCACGCGCAGGCTGGAGACCCACAGGTCTATCCGCTCGAGCAGCAGCTTGCGTGCATTGGTGATGGGTTGGGGCACCGTATCGACGCGAAAGCCCTGGGCAATCAAGGCCTCGCTGCGCACATCGCCGTTGTAACCACCGATGCGCATGCCGCGCGCGTCTTCCAGCGAGTTGAAGTGGAGGTTGCGGCTGGCGAGACTAAACAGGGTCCAGTCATTTTCGTGGGTTGGCCCCACCCATTTGAACAGGACCTCACGTTCGGGCACGCGGGTGGTCGAAAACACGCAGGTGTCAGGCTGGGTCTGGGCCTGCACGTAAGCGCGCTTCCAGGGCAGGATGTCGAGCGTGTAGTCGATGCCGACGCGCTCCATCACAAGACGCAGCTTATCGACCGTGAAGCCAACGGCACGGCCTTCGACCAGCATGACCGAAGGCGGCGCATTTTCTGTCGTTAGCGCCAGGTGAGGACGTGTGCTCACCTCGCCGGCCGAACACCAGCCGGTCAGCGACAAGGCCATCAAGCCACACAAAATTGTCTTCATGAAAAGAAGGATAACGCAAGGCGGCGCCTGCCGCTAGTCCAGTCGCAAGCGCTGCGGCAGCTGCAAAATGGCTTCCGCGTTGGACGAGGAGAAACACCGGTCGGCAGCGTCCATGTAAGGCAGCCAGACGTAATTGAGGTGCTCGCGCGGACTGAGGACGACGGGGGTATCGCGCGGGACGCACACGCCAAATACATGCTCGGTATTGTGGGTCACGCCAGGGGCGTAACGATGGCGCCAGACCGGATAGATTTCGTAGACATTGGCCAGGTGCCAGTCGTGCAGCACGATGCTGCTGCCATCGGCGACGATGCCGGTTTCTTCGCGCAGTTCGCGCGTGGCAGTGGCCAGCAGCGCCTCGTCGGGCGCGTCGAGCGAGCCGGTGACCGACTGCCAGAAGCCCGGCTTGTCGGCACGTTCGATCAAGAGGACGTCCAGGTCGGCGGTATGAATGACCACCAGGACGGATTCGGGAATCTTGGGCACAGCTACTTTCGCAACAGACCGACAACCGTGGATGCTGCCCCCGCGAGCGCAGGGGCAGCTTGTACTACACCTTACGCGATCTTCGGTTCCGCGTTACGCAGGCGGATGTGCAGTTCGCGCAACTGCTTTTCGTCCACTTCCGACGGCGCATTGGTCAACAGGCACTGCGCGCGCTGGGTTTTCGGGAAGGCGATGACGTCACGGATCGAGTCCGAACCGGTCATCATCGTCACGATGCGGTCAAGACCGAAAGCCAGGCCACCGTGCGGCGGCGCGCCGTACTGCAGGGCGTCGAGCAGGAAGCCGAACTTGAGCTGCGCTTCTTCGGCGTCGATTTTCAGTGCGCGGAATACCTTGCTCTGCACATCTTCACGGTGGATACGGATCGAACCGCCGCCCAGTTCCCAGCCATTGAGGACCATGTCGTAGGCCTTGGCGATACAGGCGCCCGGATTGGTCTCGAGCATATCTTCGTGGCCGTCTTTTGGTGCCGTGAACGGGTGGTGGGTCGCTGTCCAACGGTCGGACTCTTCGTCGTAGTCGAACATCGGGAAGTCGACTACCCACAATGGCTTCCATGCGTCGTCGAACAGGCCGACCTTCTTGCCAAATTCCGAGTGGCCGATTTTCACGCGCAGCGCGCCGATGGCGTCGTTGACGATTTTTGCCTTGTCGGCGCCGAAGAAAATCAGGTCGCCGTCTTCGGCGCCCGTCAGTTCGAGCAGCTTGGTCAGGGTCGCGTCATCGATGTTCTTGACGATAGGCGACTGCAGGCCTTCACGGCCCTTGGCTTTTTCGTTGACCTTGATGTAAGCGAGACCTTTGGCCTGGTAGATGCGCACGAACTGGTCGTACGCGTCGATTTCCGAACGCGGCATGCTGGCGCCCTGCGGCACGCGCAGGCCCACCACACGACCGCCGACCATGTTGGCAGCGCCGTTAAATACCTTGAACTCGACCGACTTCATGATCTCGGTCAGGTCCGTGAACTGCAGCTTGACGCGCATGTCGGGCTTGTCCGAACCGTACAGGCCCATGGCTTCGGCGAAGTCCATCACCGGGAAAGGGTTAGGCAGGTCGATGTCGAGCGTGTTCTTGAAGACGATGCGGATCATGTCTTCGAACAGGTCACGGATTTCCTGCTCGGTGAGGAAGGAGGTTTCGCAATCGATCTGGGTGAATTCCGGCTGGCGGTCGGCGCGCAGATCTTCATCGCGGAAGCACTTGGTGATCTGGTAGTAGCGGTCGAAGTTCGCCACCATCAGCAACTGCTTGAACAGCTGTGGCGATTGCGGCAGGGCGAAGAAGGAGCCGGCGTTCACGCGCGAAGGCACCAGGTAGTCGCGCGCGCCTTCAGGCGTGGACTTGGTCAGCATCGGCGTTTCGATATCGATGAAGCCGAGTGCGTCGAGGTACTTGCGCACTTCCATCGTCACCTTGTAACGCAGGCGCAAATTGTTTTGCATTTGCGGGCGGCGCAGGTCCAGCACGCGATGGGTCAGGCGCGTCGTTTCCGACAGGTTGTCGTCGTCCAGCTGGAATGGCACCGGCACCGAGGCGTTGAGCACTTCGACGGCAGTGGCCATCACTTCGATCTTGCCCGACTTGAGGTTGTCGTTGATGGTGCTGTCCGAGCGCTTGGTCACCACACCGGTGATGCGCAGGCAGAATTCATTACGTACCGATTCAGCGACCTTGAACATGTCGGCGTGGTCGGTATCGCAGACCACCTGGACCAGGCCTTCGCGGTCGCGCAAGTCGATGAAAATGAGCTTGCCGTGGTCGCGGCGACGATGCACCCAGCCGCACAGGCTGACGGTTTGGCCCAGCAATTCTTCAGTGACAAGGCCGCAGTAGTTGGTACGCATGGAGGACATAATGATCTTCTGTCTAGGTTAATTATTTGGTTGGCAAATGCTCGGGAGCGACGACGCCCATCGAGACGATGTACTTGAGGGCGGCGTCGACCGTCATGTCGAGTTCGACGACACGGCTGCGCTCCATCATCAGGAAAAATCCCGAGGTTGGGTTGGGCGTGGTGGGCACGTACACGCTCACATAGTCGCCGGTCAGATACGTCTTGACGTCTCCGCCCGGCACGCCGGTCAGAAACGCGATGGTGTAGCTGTGTTCGTGCGGATACTGCACCAGCACCGCCTTGCGAAAGGCGTTGCCGGACGAGGAAAACAGGGTGTCGGACACCTGCTTGACACTGCCGTAGAGCGAGCTGATCACGGGAATGTGGTTCAGCGCGCGTTCCCACAGGCGCACCAGGTAATTGCCGATCAGATTGTTCGTCAGCAGACCGGTAACAAACACGATGGCCACCGTGAGGATCGCGCCCAGGCCGCGGATGCGGTAGCCGTATAGCGATGGCTGTTGCCAAGCTGTGGGCAGCAGCAACAGCGACTGATCCATCGTATTGATCACGGCGCTGACCACCCACACCGTGATGGCGAAGGGAACCAGAATCAGCAGACCGGTAATGAAATATTTGCGCATCTCGCTCTCGAGGTCAAAAATCCAGGGCAGCTTAGGAACTGCTGGTGCCAGGCGTGCTGGTGGCAGCCGGCGCAGCCGGTGTGGCCGTGTCGGATTTGGCAGGCGCAGCAGTGCCCGCCGCCGGCGTGGCAGGCTCGACGGGACCGGAAGCGGTGCCGGTCGATGGCGCGGCGCCGCCACGGAAATCGGTGGCGTACCAACCCGTGCCCTTGAGCTGGAAGCCCGCGGCAGTCAGTTGTTTCTTGAACGAAGGCTTCCCGCAGGAGAGGCAGACCGTCAGCACCGGGTCGGAAATCTTCTGCAGCACATCTTTGGCAAAACCGCATTCATCGCAGCGGTAGGCGTAAATCGGCATCAAAAACTCCGCAAAAATCGTCAAAACCCTGAATTATAAGCCTTTTTTAAGGCTGCCAGCATAAAGTCAGCGCTCTGGACAGTGCATTCCCCACGCAAACTGGTAAGATGCGTCCCTGCTGCGTCGGCGTGCGCCGGGCAAACTTAGAAAAGGAATCTAACGATGTTGATGAAGTCCCGAGTTTTGATGATGGGTGCCGCCTCCGTGCTGGCCCTGACCGCGTGCACCAAGAAGGACCCGAACGCCGTGCCCGCTACCCCCGTGACCGCCAGCGCTGCCAGCGATACCGTCGCCGCGCGCGTCAATGGCGTGCCCATTTACGCTGCCACCGTCGACATGATGGTCAAGGAGCGTACGTCCCAAGGCCAGCCGGACAGCCCGGAACTGCGCAAGATGATCATCGAAAACCTGGCAATGCAAAGCCTGGTCGCTGCAGAAGCGACCAAAAAGGGCCTGGACAAGTCGCCAGAGACCGTGCGCCAGATGGACATCCTGAAGCAATCGCTGCTGGCCAATGCCTTCGTCCAGGACTACCTGAAGAACAATGAAGTGACTGACGCCATGGTCAAGGCCGAATACGACAAGCTCAACGCCAAGTCGGGCGGTAAGGAATACAAGGCGCGTCACATTCTGGTGGCCACCGAAGCGGAAGCGAATGACATCATCGCCAAGCTGAAAAAAGACATCAAGCTCTTCCCTGCCCTGGCCAAGGAAAAATCGAAGGACCCAGGCTCGAAAGCCAATGGTGGTGACCTGGGCTGGTTCAACCCGGCCGGCATGGTGCCTGAATTTGGCGCGGCCGTGGCGACCCTGGAAAAAGGCAAGTTCACCGAGACCCCGGTGAAGTCGCAGTTTGGCTACCACGTCATCGTGCTGGACGACTCGCGCGCGATCGTGCCGCCGCCACTGGAGCAAGTCAAAGACCAGATCAAGCAGCAAGTTACACGCACCAACCTGAAGGCTTTCTTCGACAAGATGAAAGCTGACGCCAAGATCGACATCGTGGGCGCGCCTGCCGCACCGGTTGCGCCAATGGCACCGATGGCACCTGCTGCACCAGCGATCAAATAAGCCCGCTACGCTGATGAAAAAACCCGCTTCGGCGGGTTTTTTTTCGTCCTGCGTTGACGATCTCGGTTGATCGTTAGGGTGCCGAGCGGCGCCGCCAGATTTGCCAGCGCTCCTTGCCTTCGAAGACAGCGATGGAGTCCTTCACCTCCGCATCCTCAATGCAAACAAAATATTCAGCGAGCAGCCCATTGAGCTGCGCGGCATTCGTACCAAAGGGCGGCCCTTTGAGCGACTCGTCGAAGAAGAAGTAGCCTGCCAACAGCGCGCCAGGCGCGAGCAGCTCGGCCCAGCGTGCAGCCG
>JBJMVX010000059.1:0-14047 GCA_045810445.1 Massilia sp. | reverse complement strand
GCAGCCGCCTTGTAGATGTCGATCACGTCGAAAGTGGGGCCGCCACTGGAGAAATTGTCCTTCCAGGGCGCCATGGGTTCGATCGGGTCGCGCAAGGCATTGTTGACGTACATCGGCAAGTCGTAGACCGCGCGGCCCGCCTTGGCAATTTCTTCGATATAGCGGGCAATTGCATACGAATGAAAATACTGAGCCGCATACGGGCCGTAGACCTGTGGCCAACTGCCGCTGGCGGCCAGCGCCAGGGGCGACTTCTTGCGAGCGAGGACGGCGGGCGGTACGTCCTGATTGAACGCGGCTTGCGCTTTCGCGCCGTAATCCCGGTCCAGCTTGTAGGTGCCAACCTCGTTTTCCACCTGCATCATGATGACGGTGCGCTCGGCCGAGTCGACCTTCTTGATGTGGGCCATCAGTGCCACGAAGGCCTTGCGGTCGGCTTTGAGGGTTTCTTCGCCAAACGGGGAGAGGCAATAACTGAGGGTGCCGTCTTCGAACACCATGCGCGGGAAACGCTTGTTGTCGAACTTGACCCATTCAGGCGTGTACTGGGGACTGGTGTTTTTCCAGGTGCCGAACCACAGCAGCACCAGGCGCACCTTGTTCTGGCGCGCCTGCACCAGCAAGGTGTCGAGGTAGCTGAAGTCGAATTTGCCTTCGACCGGCTCGATCTGCTCCCATGCGACCGGAATTTCCACGGTGTTCGCATGCATGTCCTTGATGGCCGGCCAGACCTTGTTTAGCGCCAGCGGATAGTTGCTCGAGTTGTGCACCTGAGCGCCCAGGACCACGAAGGGTGCGCCGTCCACCAGCAAGGCGTACCTGCCCTCCTTTTGCACCAGTTGCGGCATGGGTGCTGCGCTCGCGCCTGCCAGTGCCAGAAAGCTCAGGGATGCCACCAGGGTCAGTAGAATTTTCATGCTTTGTTCATTTTCCAAGAAAAGAAAGGCGTCACTGGATGTGCTAGCGCGCCCGCCATCATCATGAGGTCATGGACCGATTGCCGAACAAGCGTTCGGGCACGGACGCGGCGGCGACGTGCTCGCCGATGTATTGCGTGTGTTCGGGCATGGCGTGGACAGCACGCTTGATGGTCTCGCGCAGCTTCGCGAAATGCACATGCAACTGCTGCAGATCCATCAGGTCGATCAGCGGATCGGTCTTCGTCGGCACCACGCCCAGCCCCATCAGGATGGAGACATGCGAGGGCACGGAAAAGCCCAAGGCATCGTAAATGACGACCCGGCCCGTCTCGCGGAACAGCGCGATCTGGTGCTGCAGCGTGTCGGGAATCGCCATGTTGGCGCAGTAACGCCAGAATTCCGAATCGGTACGTTGCGTCGCCTTGTAGTGCAGGATGATGAAGTCGCGCACATAGTGATAGCGCTCGGACATGAGCCGATTGAACTCGTCGGCCAGCTCGGGCCGGAAATCGCGATCGGGGAAATGCTGAAGCAGCCAGCCGACTGCGTTTTCAATGAGGTTGATGCTGGTCGACTCCAGCGGCTCGAGAAAGCCTCCGGCCAGGCCGACCGCCACGCAATTCTTGACCCAGGACTTGCGCCTCCGCCCGGTGGTAAAGCGCAGCTGGCGCGGTTCGCCCAGGGCCTCGCCATCCAAACCATTCATCAAGACGCGCCCTGCCGCTTCATCGGTGGTAAATGCGTCGCAATAGACATGGCCATTGCCGGTGCGGTGCTGCAGCGGGATGCGCCAGGTCCAGCCGGCGCTCTTGGCGCTTGAGGTGGTGTAAGGCGTGAGCTGGGCGATCCTGGCACAGGGAACAGCCTGTGCGCTGTTACAGGGCAGCATGGCGCTCCAGTCGTCGTAGCCTGCCTTGTACACGCCTTCGATCAGCAGCGCCCGAAAGCCCGAGCAATCAATGAACAAGTCGCCCTCGACGCGCCGTCCGTCACCGAGCTTGAGGGCGGTGATGAAGCCGGTTTCGGGATGCTGCTCCACGTGCTCTATCATCCCTTCGATGCGCTGCACGCCGCGCGCCATCGCGTAGTCGCGTAAAAAGGCGGCATACAGTCCGGCGTCGAAATGGAAGGCGTAGTTATACGCACTGGTGACGCTCTGCGGGTCGCCATATGGGGGAATGAAGCGATTGCTGCGGGCCAGCATCGTGGCCATCGACCATTGCTCGTAGGATGGAATATCCTTGAAGGTCTGTGCCAGCCGCAACCAGTACATGTGAGCGGGACGGTTTTCGATGTCGGGGCCGAAACCGCCGAAGCCGTGGAAGAAACGGTTGCCCAGATGGCCCCAGTCCTTGAATTCGATGCCCAGCTTGAAGGTCGCCTGGGTCTTCCTGACGAACTCGGCGCCATCGAGCCCCAGCGCGTAGTTGAAGTAGCGCAGGGTGGGCAGTGTCGCCTCGCCCACGCCCACGGTGCCAATCTCGGGCGACTCGACCAGCACGATCTCGCAGGCCTTGCCCAGTTTGTGCACCAGCGGCGCCGCGCTCATCCAGCCGGCAGTGCCACCGCCGACAATGACAATTTTTCGGATGGGGCTCTGTGGCATGGCAGGCTTTCGTAGTCGGTTCGGCATAGGAAAAAATGGCAGTCCCGCGATCAGCGGCGATCGCGGGAGCCATCCATACAGCGCACTGGCTTAGAACGAGTAGCGTCCTTGCAGCGAGAAGCGCCGTCCAGTGTAGTACACGCTGTTGAGCATCATGCCTATGCTTTGCTGACTATAGTTCTTCGACACCGCATTGGTCAGATTGGTGACGTCGAAAGCAACCGTCAAATTGTCCAAGGCCTTGTACTGCACGCCCATGTCAAGCTGTCCGTATTCGCCGCTCCAGGCCGGCAAGGCATAGTTCACCGTCGTCGCGTTGCCCTTGCCTTGGTCCGCGCCGTTCGGATTGCGGTCGATACCGTCGGTGCCATAGGTACCCCAGGTGTGGACTGCCTGCAGGGCCTTGGAGCGCCAGGTGTAAGCCATGCGCGCCGACACGGGGCCCTTGTCGTACAGCAGCGACAAGTTGTAGGAGTTGCGTGACAGGCCAGTCAGCGGTAGGTCGCCAAAATAGTGCCCGTTGGTGTCGCAACCGCCCAGCGAGGTCACCAGGACAGCAGCAGTGGACGAGGGCGTGCACCAGGTGCGGCCCGCCGGCAAGCCGAGGTCCAGGCGGCTGTCGATGTAGGTGTAGTTGCCGGACAGACCGAAACCGGACAAGAGGCCAGGCAATTTGTCGAAGTACTGCTGGTAGGCCAGTTCGATACCGGTCACGCGGCCCTTGGCGGCGTTGACAGGTCCCGACACCAGGAAATCATGCGACACCCCGGCGACGTCCTTGACCGGGTAAATCACGGTGCGGTCGACAACAATGTCCTTGAGCCGCTTGGTGAAGAAGGATCCGGTGAAGGAGCTGGAGCGCCCAAAATAATACTCTGCCGTCAGGTCCAGGTTGTTCGACTTGACGGGCGTGAGATTGGTATTGCCGTTGGCCGTGCCGGTGTAATCGATCGAGTCCAGCACTTCCTGATGGGTGGTCTGGTCGGTGTGCGTGTGCACATTCTGCGCCAGCGTCGTATAGGCTTGCATGCGATAGAAATCCGGGCGCGATATGCCCTGCGAAGCCGCAAAGCGGAACTGCAGCTCGTCGCCCACTTTCATCTTCAGGTTCAGGCTGGGCAAGACGTTCGTATAGGCGTGCTCGAAGGTTTTCTTGTCCGTCTGCGCCGCAATGACCGGCACCCCGCCAATGCCGGCAGCAACCGTTGGCGGTGTGAACAGCGTGTAGCCGGTGGCCGTCTCTTGCGTGCGCACCACCCGCAAGCCGACATTGCCATCGACTGGGTAGCGCAACTCGTTAAAGCCGAAACGCAGCTGGCCGAAGGCCGATGTGGTTTTTTCGGCCTGGTCGTTGGTGGCGATCGGATCGCCAAACGGCGCAGGGCTCCACAGTATCCAATCCGGGCATGGGGTTTTGCAAACCGTTTTGGCGAAATTGTGGATCGTCGTGAACGATGGCGGTGGCGCGCCGCCCGTGGTCAAGTCCATGTTCGGCATGATCAGCGCCGCTGGCGCCTGCACTTTGCCGCCGAAGAAGCCGTTAAAGTTCTGCACGCTGGTATTGCCAGCGAAGCGAGGATCGCTCAACAAGGCAAACGCGGTCAGTGGCTGCCACGAATCGTGATTGGGGCTGGTGTCGACTGCCCAGCTTGGCGTCACCGCCGACCACTGGTTGTTCGGGGTATTCGATTGCGTGAGCGCCTTGCGCTCGGTTGCCCGCACGCCGAAACGCAAGTCCTGGAGTACTGGGCTTTCGAAGATGTACCTGGCGTCCAAGCGCAATGCGTTCTGCGTGGCGACAGCGACATCGCGGTGCTGCTGCGTCGAGTCCCAGAACAGATTGGCCGGATTGACCATGAAAGCCTGGTCGGCCGCATCGAAGCTGACTTTCGGGATACCGCCAGTTAAGTCAACGGTCTGTTTTGGCATCAGGCCGGACAGCGCGACCAGATTGTCGTAACCATCCGTGGTCGAGCGTACGCGCTGCAGGTCGGCGCGCAAGGTCAAGCGGCTCGACGCCTTCCACTGCACGTTCCAGGCCAGGTCGCCCGTCTCGGACTGACGGCCCACGCTGCGCGCATTGGTCCCGTAGCCAATGCCCCCTGCCGTGGCATCGCGCAACACGCCAGTGAGCAGGGTGCCGTTGGGCGAGAAGGTGGCGCCAGCGTCGACTGTCACTTCACTAGGGTTGGCAAAGGTGTAGGACTGGCGCTCGGAGGTAGCGAGCTTGTACTTCGATTTGAAATAGGTCAGGCCGGACGAGAAATCGCCCTTCTTCCACTGCAGGGCGCCGTACACGCCGTCACGCGTGCGCTCGAAATCGCTGGTATTCCAGGACAGGCCGGCGCCTGGGATCCAGTACTCGGTGCCGCTGGTATCGCCTTGCAGGGCGTTGGTGCGGGAAAAATAGTGGCCGATGTTCAGGCCGTTACTACGGGTGGCGATCTTCGAGTGCGCCACATCAATCAGGGCGCCGAACTGGCCCAGTGGCGTGTCCCAGCGATTCGACAGCAAGGCGGAGAACGCAGGCTCGGACTTGCCGCGCAAGCTCGCGCGCGATGCCTCCACCGTAAGAGCGCCCTTCGCTCCCTTGAAGTCGAAAGGCATCGCGGTGCGCAGGTTGACCAGGCCGCCAATGGCGCCCTCAGTCTGTTCTGCCGAGGGGTTCTTGTAGATGTCCACGCCAGCCATCAGCTCTGGCGGCACGTCTTCAAAGCTGAGCGCGCGGCCACCGTTGGCGGAGAAGGAGTCGCGCCCGTTCAATTCCGAGCGCACGTAGCTCATGCCGCGAATCGACACACCCGCGCCTTCGGCAGCGAAGCGATTGTCTTCGCCCACGCCCTGCAGCGGATCGGCGCGGCCGAGGACCCGGTCGATGGTGACGCCTGGCATGCGCTGCAGCACTTCGGTCACGGAGCGGTCGGGCAGCTTGCCGATATCGTCGGCTACGACCGAATCGACGATTTCGTCGGCATTCTGCTTGATTTTCTGGGCCGATTGCAAGGCAGCGCGCTGGCCGCTCACCACCACGACGGCAGTCTCGTCCGCTTTTGCGGCTGGCAGCGGCGCCGTCTGCGCCATCGCCACGCCGACGGGCATGAATGCGAGCTGGGCTACGGCCAATGCGATCGCGGTTTTGTTAAATTGGTTCAATCTGGTCTCCTCGTTTCCTACGGATATACGTCTAGTTTTTATATCGCTGCCGCGCCATCTCAGCGTGCTTGCATCTACTGCCTGGGTTGAGTCGCTGGGCGCAGCCCGAAGGCGCGCCTGCATATTGTCTTTTTTGAATGTCTCTTGTAATGTAATTTTTGTGGTGACCCGCTATAGCCGGGGTTGCATATGGCAGGTCACTCTATGAATTCATTTTGCTTTGAACAACTTGCGGCGGCAATTGCGAAAATCACCAATGCCACACATGTTATTGAAGCTGGGTAAATTCGCGGTGCCAGACCAATGTGGCTTTTTTGTACGAACGCCCATCCTGGACAGCGCCAGCAGGCTAGAGCTCAGGGCCGAGCTGCACGACAGCCCCGGGCTTGAGCGCCAGCGCGCGCACCTTGTTCCCATAGCGCACAGTGCCGCCACCGGCCCCAGCCACGGAACGGATCGTGGCGCCGGTCAGCTTGCCTTCGGCCCAGGCGAGGTCAACTTCGAAGCCGCCGCGGGCGCGCAAGCCTTTTGCCGAGCCCGTTCGCCAGGCCGACGGCAGGGCTGGCAGCAGATGGATTTCGCCAGTGTGCGACTGCAGCAGCATTTCGCAGATGGCTGCGGTGGCGCCCAAGTTGCCGTCGATCTGAAACGGTGGGTGGGCATCGAACAGGTTCGGATAGGTACCGCCCGCGTTATTGCTTTCGCTGCCGGGAGTGCCCTGCAGCGCAGCGCGCGTACCGGGTGTGGCTAGCTGACCACGCAACATTGCGTGTGCGCGCTCGCCGTCGAGCAGGCGTGCCCAGAACGCGCTCTTCCAGGCCATTGACCAGCCGGTGCCAGCGCCGCCACGCGCCTGCAGCGTCTTGCGCGCCGCAGCAGCCAGGGCCGGTGTGGTGGCGGGCGCGATCTGGCGGCCGGGGAATAGCGCGAATAGATGCGACACATGGCGGTGGGTGTCGCCTGGCGTGTCGAGCACGGGATCATGCTTTTCCTCCAGCCATTCAAGAAGCTGACCCCAGCTGCCCACGCGCGGCGCAGCCAGTTTGTCGCGCATGGCGGCGATGTCGTCGCGAAAGGCGCGGTCCACGCCCAGCGCATCAGCCGCTTCGACCGTGTTGTTGAACAGGTCCCAGATGATTTCCTGGTCGTAGGTCACGCCGTCCTCGATGGGGCCATGTTCGGGCGACCAGCCTTGCGGGGCCACGAGGCGCCCATCCGGCAGCACTTTCAGATAGTCCTGCCAGAACTGGCACACTTCCTTCATCAGCGGATAGGCCACCTTGCGCAGGAATTGGCGGTCCTGGGTAAATGCGTAGTGCTCCCAGAAGTGCTGGGCATACCAGGCGTTGCCGGTCTTGTTCCAGATGTAGTTCATCGCGCCGAAGGGGTTGGACTCGGTGCGCAGCGTCCAGCCCCGCACCGGCTTGCCCTCCGCCGTGAGGAAGCGGTCTTCCGGCTGCGCCGCCTGCTTGGCAATCTGCTGTCGGTAGAGCGGCACCATGCCGTCTACGAAAGCGAAAAAAGGCGTGGCCAGTTCGCTCAGGTTGGCCGGTTCGGCCGGCCAGTAATTCATCTGGATGTTGATGTTGGTGTGGTAGTCGGCATTCCACGGCGGCGTATAGCTGTTGTTCCACAGACCCTGCAAATTGGCCGGCAGCGGGCCGCGCGAGCTCGACATGAGCAGGTAGCGGCCATACTGGAAGAACAGCGCCTCCAGTTCGGCATCGTTGCCCTTGGCCGTGTAGGCTTCCAGACGGCGGTCGGTTGGCATGGCCGCCCGCTCGGAGGGGGCGCTGCCAAGGTCCAGCGCCACGCGTCCAAACAGCGCACGGACGTCCTGCTCGTGTTCAGCCAGCAGTTCGCTCCAAGGGCGCGCGGCAGCGGCGCCGACCTGGGCTGTCACCCGCGCCAGTGGGTGCTCGGCGTTGAATTTTTTTACCGGGTCGACCACATAGCTGGTACCCGCCCCCAGGATCAGGGTCAGCGCATCGCAATTGCTAAACACGATCTTGTCGCCGTCGATGGCAAGCTTGCCGCCGTCGTTTTGCACCTGCACCTGACTGGCATAGCTCATGACGTTGCTGGTCAGAGGAGCGGCTACGGGCGTCCACGCATTACCCTGCTCGCGCTGCAGCACGAAGCCGGCCAGCGATCCGGTGGCGTGAATGCGCTGACCGGATGCGGCAATCTGCGCCCCATGCATGTCGCTCAGTGTGATCGATCCCGTGTACTGGCCCTTCCTGTCGGCCGACAGGCGCATGACGATGACCTGGGCCGGAAAACTGGCAAATGCCTCGCGTCGAAAGTGCACGCCCTCACGCGTGTAGGCCACGCTATGGAGGCTGCGGGCAAGGTCCAGCACGCGCGTATAGCCGGTGACACCCTGCTCGTGGCCAGGCAGGCTGATGAACACGTCGCCGAAAGGCTGGTAGGCCCCCATCGACTTGTCGTCTCCAGTCCACAGCGTAATGTCATTGAACTGCACATGCTCGCGCGCCAGTTGGCCAAACATCATCGCGCCCAGGCGCCCATTGCCAATCGGTAGAGCCTCGCGCTCCCAGCCTTGCGCGGTGTCGGGCGCAGGCTGCCCGTAACGCAGGGTCAGGCTGGGCGCGGCCGACGCGACGGAACCGGCCGCCACGAGTAACAACAACAGCGCATGGCGCAGCAAGCCTTGCATGGTCAGAGCGGCTTGCCGTAGACGATGCCCCGCCCTGCCGTGCTCATATAGACGACGCCAAAGGTGTTCATGTCGCCGCTGATGAACTTGCCGTTGGCCGGACCGCCATACTGATGTGCAGCGTCATTGACCTGCACCCAGGTCGCGCCGGCGTCCGTCGAGCGGTGCACGCCGCGCACACCGCCCACGGTGCCCCAGATGAAGACGGTTGGATAGGCTGCGCCTGCGGCTGCCTTGCCAAAACCGACCGCGCCCGCATCGCTGACACCGGCGATATTGGCAAACGAGGTGCCGGAGTTGGTGGAACGCGCCAGCCCGCCACCGTTCAATGCGACCCAGAGATCGCCTTCCCTGCCTGGCGCCGCCCGCAACAGGGACGAGCCACCGCTGGCAATGGTGCTCCTGGTCGAGAAGCTCACGCCAGCGTCGGTACTGACCTCGATGGCGCCGTTGTTGTAGACGTAGAACTTGTTCGAGTTGACGGGGTCTGCAAGCGGGCGCAGGTTCTGGGCGTTCAAGCCGAGAACCTTGGTCCAGCTGGCGCCCCCGTTGACGGACCGGTAGGCGCCTGTCGTGTTTTCGGGAGCATGCAGCAAGGTGGTGCCGTTGGCGGACAAGGCAAGCTGGCCATTGGCGCCGTTCATGACAGGCGCCTTGCTCCAGGTCGCGCCAGTATCGCTGCTCGTGTAGATGGCGCTCCCGGCGCGCGCCAAATGCGACTGGTTCGCTGCTGCCACCGCCAGGCCGGTGGTGGTGCCCATGCCTGGCGTGTGAATGGGCGAGTAGGCCGTCACGCTGGCATGCCGAAAGCCGTCGTAGTCCCCAATGGCCGAGACCAGCGGACCGCCGACGAGGCTGACAATATTCAGTGGCACCGTCTCTTCCAGCCCTTTGACGTTAAAGCTCCAGGTGGCGGTGGCCGCGTCGATATTGGCGCTCTTGAAGATGCCGTTGCCGGAAGTGACCATCACCTGGCTGGAATTGGCCTGGTCAAATTCCACCGTGCCGGCCCAATGAATCGCCTTGTCGGCCACCCAGGACACACCCGCACTGTCTTTCGCAAAGCCGCGCGCGATCACGTCGGTCCAGCTGGCGCCGCCATTGGTGGACGTGAAAATACGGTCACCCCAGGCATTACCTTGCTGCATATACGTGTTGATGGTGCTGGCGACCAGTCGCTTGGCATTCTTGGGGTCCACACTGATGCCGCTGAAGGCTTGCGTAAAGCCGGCCGGCGTGACATTGGTCCAGGCACCGCTGGCGATGCTGTACTTCCAGATCTGGCCCTTGTCCATCGGCTCGGGCACTGCCCAGTGGCCGTGCGGCCCGGCACCGTTGGCGTAGCTGATGTACAGATTGCCCTCGCGGTCGAGCGCACAGCGCTGGGGCATCAGGCTGGTGGGCGCGCCGGCGACGGCGCTAAAGCTGGTGCCAGCGTCGTCGCTGCGATAAAAGCTCGGCCCGGTTGTGCCGAAGCGCGACACACCCACGTAGATCCTTTGCGCCAGGCCGTTGGCCACGCTGGCCGGGTCCGGCATGACGAAACTGATGCCCGCTTCGTTTGGCGTCGTGGTCACGTTCAAGCCATTCATGCGGCTCCAGCTGGCGCCGGAATCTGTGCTCTTGAACAAACCGTTCCAGCGCGTGCCCACATACAGCACCTTGCCCGAGCCGGGATCGACTGCCAATTTTTCACCATTCTGGCGTCCCATGCCATTGCCATTGGCCTTGAACTTGGCGGTTACATCCGTGATGGTAAAGGTCTTGCCGTAGTCGCTAGATCGCAGGATGGCCGTCCTGCCCTCATTGAAATAACTGATACCGGCCAACAGGTAGAGATTGGCGCCATTGCTGGGATCAATCGCCAGCGACTCGACGCCGAGCAGGCCCACCTGGTCTTCCGATACCCAATCGAGCAAGGGAATCCACTTCTGGGTGGCCGGGTTCCAGCGATAGGCGCCGCCCACATCGGTACGCGCGTACACCAGATCGGTCTGGGTCTTGTGCGCGATGATGGCGGAAACAAAACCGCCCCCGCCGATGGCCACGCTATCCCAGGCATAAGGGACCGATGCGGCGCGCGCCGGATTGAGCGCGCACACTGCCGCCACAGCCAGCAAGGCATTCATCAACTTCATGGTGTTGTCTCCGTTTATATTATGATGGTGTGGGGCGGGACAGAACGTCAGCGTCGCCCTACTGCTGCAGCAACTTGAGCAGTGGCGCTTGCATCGCCTGCGCCCAGATCTCGTAGCCCTTCTCGTTCGGATGCAGGTAGTCGGGCATGATGTCGGGCGAGAGCTTGCCATCGGCGTCCAGGAAGGCCTGGTTGATATCGAGGTAGTACACATGCTGCTGGTCGGCCAGGCCGGAGAGCAGCACATTGATCCTGTCGTTCAGGCGGCGCGCGCTGGCGTCAGGCTTCGCTTCGCGCGGGAAGATCGCCAGCAGCAATATCCTGGTGGACGGCAGGCGCTTGCGCAGCTCCTCGATGTTGCGCTTGACGCCGGCGGCAACGGTCACCGGGTCTTCCTGGCGGTGGCCAGTGTTGTTGGTGCCGAACATGAGCACGGCGACCTTGGGCGTCAGGCCGTCAACTTCGCCATGCTGCAGGCGCCACAACACATTTTCCGTGCGGTCGCCGCCAAAGCCCAGTGCCACTGCCTTGTATGGCTTGTAGTAGCGGTCCCAGACGGGGGCGCCTTCCTTTTCCCAGCCCTGGGTGATCGAGTCGCCAATGAAGACCAGTTGCGCGTCCGGGCTGCGTTTGACTTCCTCCAGCTTTTGCAGGTGGCGCGGCAACCACCAGTCGATAGCCCAGGCTTCATTGAGCATGTCCGCTTGCACCGAGACCGTCTTGTAATCCGGGCAGCGGGTATTGACCTTGCCCTGCTTGAGGATGCTCACCTTGCGGATGGCCGCCTCGCCGGTTCCGGATGCTTCCAGTTCAAACGGCTGGGTCACCGCACTGAAGTCGTCGCCTTCGCGCGCGAAGCAGCGCATGGAAAACACCAGGTGCTGCCAGCCCTTGCCGCTCAAGGCGCGCGACGGCAGCACGAAGGGGACTTTGCGCTCGCAGTCGTTGCCGCAGCGGATCTTCATGTTCAAGCCGCCCTTGGCCATGTCGGTGACCTTCAGGTCCAGCGCCAGCACACCATGCGCCAGATAGGGCCGCAGATCAATGGGCTCGCCAGCGTCCAGGCGCAGGGCGCCATACCACACCTGCT
This sequence comes from Massilia sp., assembly GCA_045810445.1. Lineage (GTDB taxonomy): Bacteria > Pseudomonadota > Gammaproteobacteria > Burkholderiales > Burkholderiaceae_D > Telluria_A. The sequence goes on along the minus strand of JBJMVX010000059.1, from coordinate 2,461 downwards.
TCCATTGCAAGGTCAATGCGTGGTCGGGCGTGCGGCTCACGCTCACCGCGCCGCCGGGCGCGTCGCTCTGGCCGGCGCTGACAGTCGTGCCCTCCATGACCTTGCTGGTCTCGTGGTTGGCTACCGCCACCTTCATGGCTGGCAGTGCGTGCTGGCCGTCCAGCACCAGTTCCTTGGGGGTGGCAGCGACGGCGCCGAGGCAGATGGTGGCCAGGAAGGCGCAAAGGATTGATGACGAGCCAAGTCGTCCGTGCTGGATAGTCATTGCTGTTGTCTCGCTTGTATTTTTTATGTCGGGGCAAAGCGCCACGCTGTACAAACGATTCTGCGGGCACCACCTGGGCGCTGCAATTGCGAAAATCACCAAGCGGCCAAACGATATTGGGCAAGCGCGCAAGCGAAAAGCGGCGCAGCTGCCCTTATCCCCGGCGCCCGGACCTGCTCACCACGTCAACCCATACCGCCAGCGTCAGGATCAAGCCCTTGACGATCATCTGCCAATAACTGTCGACGTCCAGCATCGACATGCCGTTATCAAGGCTGGCCATGACCAGGGCGCCGATCAGCGCGCCATGTACAGTGCCCGAGCCGCCGCGCATCGAGGTGCCGCCTATGAAGCAGGCCGCAATCACGTCCAGCTCGCCCGCCGTGCCAGCCGAGGGCGAGCCTGCCGCCAGGCGTGCCGTGTTGATCAGGCCGGCCAGCGCGCACATCAAGCCCATCAGGCCGAAGATCCACAGCTTGACGGCACGCACGTTCACGCCCGACAGGCGGGTTGCCTCCATATTGCTGCCCACCGCGTAGATACGGCGGCCAAACACGGTTTGCGTGGCCAGGTAGCTAAAGCCGCCCAGCAGCACCAGCAAGAGCAGCACCGGCAGGGGAATGCCCTGGTAGTTGTTCAAGGTACGCACGAAGGCAAATAGCACCAGTGCGATGGCCGCCAGCTTCAGGCCGTCACGCCACATGGGCGCCACGGGCAGGCTATGCAAGGCCAGGCTGGCACGCTGGCGCCAGGTCAGCACGCAGGCCAGCGCCAGCAGCACGATCCCCAGGCCCACGCCCAGCGCGGGCGTCAGATAGCCCTGCCCCAGGAAGACCATCTGGTCCGACACCGGCGCCACCGTGGCGCCATCGGTCACACCGAGCACAATGCCGCGGTAGGCGAGCATGCCGCCCAGGCCCACGATAAACGAGGGGATGCCCGCGTAGGCAACCAGGTAGCCGTTGAAGACGCCCAGCAGCAGGCCGCAGGCCAGCACCAGCACGCTGATCACGGGCAAAGGCAGGTGATGGCTGACGTCGAGCACGGCAGCGACCCCGCCCAAGAGCCCAAGCAGCGAGCCTACCGACAGGTCGATTTCGCCGGCAATGATCACGAACACCATGCCGCAGGCCAGGATGCCCGTAATGGCCATCTGACGCATCAGGTTGGACAGATTGCGCGGCGAGATGAAGCCGCCCTCGGTTTTCCAGCTGAAGAAGGCCCAGATCAGGGCAATGGCGAACAGGAGCGCGAGGATCTTGTACTGCGTGAACAGCTGCTTGAATTTATTGTGGTTCATTTTGCTTGTTGAATGATGTTGTTCAGTGCGACTGGTCGAGGGCGGCGGCCATCAGCATTTCCTGGGTCAGCGCGTCATTGACAAAGTCGCCACGCAGCCTGCCCTCGCCCATCACCAGCACCCGGTCCGAAATGCCTAGCACTTCGGCCAGTTCGGACGAGACCATGATGATGGCAATCCCTTCGCTGGCCAGTTCGAACATGAGTTTGTATATCTCGTACTTGGCGCCCACGTCGACTCCGCGCGTGGGCTCGTCGAGGATCAGCACCTGCGGCCGCGTCAGCAGCATCTTGGCCAGCACTGCCTTTTGCTGGTTACCACCGGACAGGCTGGTAATGGGCAGGAAGGGGCTGGCCGCCTTCAAACCGAGGCGACTGATCTGCTGGTGCACCGCTGCCAGTTCGGCTTCGCCGTCGATGCGGGTCCATCGTGAAAATGCATGGAGGACCGAGAGCGTCATGTTCTGCCCCACGTTCAGGTCGCGCACGATGCCATGCTGCTTGCGGTCCTCGGGCACCAGCGCGAAGCCGGCGCGGATGGCCTTGAGCGGCGTGCCCGTATCGACTTTTTCGCCATGCAGCCACACCTCGCCCTGGCAAAGGCCGGGATAGGCGCCAAACAGGGCCGACACCAGTTCGGTGCGCCCTGCCCCGACCAGCCCGGCAATGCCGAGGATCTCGCCCTTGCGCACCTTAAACGACACATTGTCAACGCGCTTGCGTTCGGGTTTGTCGAGGTCGTAGCAGGTGACGTTGCGGGCCTCGAAAATCACCTCGCCCAGTGCGTGTTCCTGCTTCGGGTAGAGCTGGTTCATTTCGCGTCCCACCATCTGGGCAATGATGCGGTTGACGTCCATTTCCGCCATTGGCGTGGTGGCGATGTGCTGGCCGTCGCGG
>JBJMVX010000058.1:0-15999 GCA_045810445.1 Massilia sp. | reverse complement strand
CGAGCAGCCGGCTGCGAATCAGAATCCTTCGCTCATCGCCTATGGCGAAGAGGGCGCCAGCAACCCAGGCAAGGATCTGTACGTGGTGAACAATACATTTTTGAATGACGACACCGTTCGTGGTACGTTTGTGTTGGTAGGCAGTGGCGTGACCACTCCCATCCTGCTGCAAAATAATATTTTCTCGGGCACGGGCAGTTTGAGTAATCAGGTCAGTGTGGTGTCGAAGACCAATTACCGCTCCGTGGCGCCAGGCTTTGTCAATCGCGCCACCTATGATTTGCGGCCGACACCGAACCCCCAGGTAGTTGATGCCGGTTCCGCGCCTGGCCTGTCAGCCTCAGGCGTGTCGCTGATGCCCGTGGCGTCTTACGATCATGTGGCCATGGGCATGCTGCGCACACCCACGGGCCAGATCGATATCGGCGCCTACGAGGCGACCTCGCCCGCTCCTTGAAGGCCGCTAGCTCGTGCCCATCCAGTAGCGTTGGGCACGGGCAAAGACGGCATTGGCGACCTGCTCGCCCAGGCTGCGTCCCATGACGTCGGCGCTGGGGAAGTGGATGCCACCAAAAACCCGTGAGGCGCCCGCTTCACGCGCCGCGCTGCTGAAGGTGTCCCATCTAAAAGTAATCGGCGCGCTGGGCAGGCGCGGGTCAAACAGCATGGACGCTGGCGCGATGGTGACGCTGTGGCCAAAGTTGTCGCTGCCGGTGAACAGGCTGAGCACTTGCGCCGAGGCTGCGCTCAGTGTGCTGTGCCCCGATACATGGTCGGGGAAGGGCAGCGTGGGCGAGGTCGGCAATTGATAGGGCATCCACGATGCGCCTGTGATCTGGCGTAGCGATCCGAGCGAGCCATCAAAACCGAAGCCTGTGATGGTGGTGTCGCACAAGAGGTAGCGGATGGCCGTGATGGGACGCGCCGAATCGTAGGCACGTTTGGCATCCCAGGCAGCAATGCTGGCATCGAACAGGGCGTTGGACAAGGCAAAGAACAGCTTGATGTCGGCGCTCTCGTCATGCTGGTCGCGGGCCGACACGATGCGCGCGAACTGAGACCAGTAGCCCGTAGGCAGCTCGCCTGCCGTGCCGCCGGCCCAATAGTCCACCATGGCTTTCTGCGTTTCATTCAACATGCATTGGGTTTGCACCATGAACTGCGCCTGCTCGCGAAAGAGCGGTGTGCCGAGCGTGGCTGCAGGTCCGGGGCGGAACTGGGCGCCGGTGGTGAGCGCAAACGGCGTCAGCTGGCCCCAAAAGGGCAGCAGGAAACTCTGGGTGCGCGTCACGCCAGTTGCATCCGTGTAAATGAGCGCTTGCCAGCGGTCCGGATAGGCAATGGCGCCTGGCGGCGTGGCCTGGGCAACAATCAATGGTGCGTTGCTGGCGACATAGCCACTGTAGTCGGCAAATGGCGCGCCACTCGGCGTGAGCGTGCCCAATTGATTGGCGCCATCGTTGTGCGCGTGGTTGATGACAGCTTGCGCTGCCAGGGCGCCCACTTGCGCAGGCAGTGCGCCGCTATTGCTGTTGCCATCGGCCAGCGGATAGGCCAGGGTGGCCATGTAGGCATCGAAGGACGCTCGCTGGTTGGGGAACTGGTCCAGCAGGGCTGTGTACGCGGCGTAACTGAAAGCGCGTAGCTGGTTGGCAGGCGTGCGTTCGGACGCAGCCTGGCGCAGTTGCGCACCGGATTGCGTGGCCAGGGCATTCGCATCATAAGCTGCCCAGGCGTCATACATGGCGGTGTGCACGATGGCCAGTGCGCGCGCGGCCTGTGGTGCGCTCAGGCGCGTGGCCCGGGTGGCATCCAAGGCCAGCTGGTTCCAGCCCAGGGCCACCTTGAGCCGCGCGGGCTCGGGTGGGGGATTGGAGTTTGTGTGGTCGTTGCCGCCGCCACAACCGCAGGCTGCCAATGCGCTGCCCAGGGCTGCGCTGCCGCCGAGTTTCAAGAATAGTCGCCGTTCCATGATGATCTCGCTGGAGAGTTCGCGTCCTGCCGGGAAGCGGGCGGATGCCACTTGTTGCTGGGCATGGACGCTGCAGATGAGACTGCCAAGGACGAGTATCGGGAGCGCGGATCGCTGCAGTGTTGAGGGCGCTCACGGGCGGTGCATCGAGGCGGGGAACTTTGCGCGCGCCGCGTGGACGCCATGGACAGTTGGCAAGGATGGCGCGTCCAAGCTGGGCGGCACGCAAGGGGAGGGGGTAAAATAGTCCTCTTTTACATTTGCCCTTACGCCACCATGACCGTCGTCCGCACCCGTTTTGCTCCCAGCCCTACCGGCTACCTCCACCTTGGTGGCGCCCGCACTGCACTCTACAGCTGGGCCTATGCCCGCCATTTCGGCGGCACCTTCGTACTACGCATCGAAGACACGGACCTGGAGCGCTCGACCCCTGAAGCGGTGCAAGCAATTCTCGAGGGCATGCAGTGGCTGGGTCTGAGCCACGATGAAGGTCCGTTCTACCAGATGCAGCGCATGGACCGTTACCGCGAAGTAGTGGCGCAGATGCTCGAAGCAGGCACGGCCTACCTGTGCTATTCCTCGCAGGAAGAAGTGCAAGCCATGCGCGACCGTTTCAGTGCACTGGGCGAAAAGCCGCGCTACGACGGCACCTGGCGCCCCGAGCCGGGCAAGACCCTGCCAGCGATTCCCGCAGAGCGCAAGCCGGTAGTGCGTTTCAAGAATCCCCTGGACGGCGAAGTGAGCTGGGATGATGTGGTGAAAGGGACGATCACCATTGCCAACCGCGAGTTGGACGACCTGGTCATTGCCCGTCCGGACGGCACCCCCACCTACAACTTTTGCGTGGCAGTCGATGACTGGGACATGGAAATCACCCACGTGCTGCGCGGTGACGATCACGTAAACAACACGCCTCGCCAGATCAATATCCTGCGCGCCATTGGCGCACCGCTGCCGCAATATGGCCACTTGCCAATGATTTTGGGCCCCGACGGTGCCAAGCTGTCCAAGCGCACCCACGCTGCCAGCGTCATGGAATTCGAAGGCATGGGCTATCTGCCGGAAACCATGCTCAATTACCTGGCGCGCCTGGGCTGGAGTCATGGCAATGAAGAAGTGTTTTCGATGGCCCAGTTCTGCGAGTGGTTCGACACCGACCACCTGACCTCGTCGGCTGCACAAATGAATATGGAAAAGCTGGCCTGGCTGAATAACCATTACATCAAGCTCGCTGACAATGCCCGCCTGGCTGATCTGGCACGTCCCCTGATGATCGAGCAGGGCGCCCAGTTTGACGGTGCGCCTGAACTTGCCACGGCGCTGGGCCTGATGAAGGAGCGCGCCAACACGGTCAATGAACTGGCCGCCTCGTCCATGCTGTTCTTCCGCACGCCTGAACCGGATGCCGCCTTGCTGGCGCAACATCTGACCGATGCCGTCAAGCCAGCACTGGCCCAGTTTGCCGAGCGTTGCGCTGACGTGGAGTTCAGCAAGGAAGCCCTCGCTGCCATGATCAAGGAAGTGCTGGCGGCCAATGGCCTGAAAATGCCGCAACTGGCCATGCCCTTACGCCTGATGTTGACGGGACAGTTGCAAACCCCGGCCATCGATGCCGTGCTGGTCTTGTTCGGGCGTGCGACGGTTTTGGCGCGGGTAAAAAAATATCTTTAAAATTTATTGCTCAGGCATTTGCATATTGCAGACCTGTAGGCTATAATTTTGCTTCTTCGCGATACGGGGGGTATAGCTCAGCTGGGAGAGCGCTTGCATGGCATGCAAGAGGTCAGCGGTTCGATCCCGCTTACCTCCACCAAGTTTTCAGCGCGAAGAGATGTTGTGAGGTGCAGGTAGATGCCACTACCTGATTGCAGTACCGGGTCCCCATCGTCTAGAGGCCTAGGACATCACCCTTTCACGGTGAGTACAGGGGTTCGAATCCCCTTGGGGACGCCAGGATTCGAGAAGTAGCAGTGGTTTAGTATCGCTAAACGCCCTGACTTGTCAGGGTTTTTTGTTGGTGCGACAGTTTTTGCTGTACAGGTCAGGATGGGTTGTACCATTCAGGACAGATTTCTGTCCCCATCGTCTAGAGGCCTAGGACATCACCCTTTCACGGTGAGTACAGGGGTTCGAATCCCCTTGGGGACGCCAGTTGGACAAAAAGCCGCTACGCTAGCGGCTTTTTGCATTGTGGGCGCGCTTTCGCGCCTGCGTGGCTTGTTCCTTGGCAGCCTGCTTACCAGGCGATACGTCCGTGCGGCGTGATGCCCATGCCGAAAGGGCTGCCGCCAAAAGGATTGTTCGCGAACGGAAAGCCGGCGCCAAAGAGGGGCATGCCCATTGGCTGTTGCACCGGCAGCATGGGGTAGCTGCCGAGCAGGCCGCCACCCATGCCACCCATCATCGCCGGATCGTTGCCCATCATGGTGCCGATAGCCGCTGTCTGCGCTGCCACCGGGCTCGCCTGCAAGCCCACTGCCACCACGGCATCGGGCAAACCCAAGCCCACTTTCGTCGCATCGCCCTGGCTGACCCGGCGCGCGCTCATGCGGATGAGCTGGAACAAGCGTTCCACCCGATCCGGACCACGGCTGCGGAAAATGCCCTGGAAGTCAGGGTGGTGGGCCAGCACCAGCGCCGCCAGGCCGGTCACGTGCGGTGCCGCCATGGACGTGCCATCCCAGGCGGCATAGTTATTGGGAGGCACGCTCGAGGTGATGGCCACACCAGGTCCGCACACCGCCACTTGCGGCCCGTAGCAACTGAAGACAGCGGTGAAATAGCCGTTGGCGTCCACATTCTGGCTCAGGGTTTGGGCGTGATAACTATCTGGCGGGAACTCATCGAGCTTGCCAACAGCAGCAACGGCCAGCACATTGGGCGACGATGCCGGGTACTGCACAGGCCCGCCAGAATTACCTGCCGCGACGATACAGGCGATACCGGCCCGCTTGGCGCGCTGGATCTGCTGCTCGAGCGCTTCCGACGGTTCGGCGCCACCAAGGCTGAGGTTGACGACATCGATTTGCTTGTCGATGCAGTATTCGAGGGCATCGATCAATTGGCTGACTTGCCCGCCCGGGAAAAGTTTGCACACATGGATTTCCGCTTCGGGAGCGAAGCCGCGCATGCCGAAGGCCAGCTCGGAGCCGCCGATGATGCCGGCGCAGTGGGAACCGTGTCCCAGGCTGTCCTCGTTCCAGGTGCCGGGTGAGGTTTTTTTATTGACGATGTCAAAGCCGGCCTTGATGCGCTTGAGCTCCTCGTGGGTCGTGGCCGCGCCGGAATCGATGATGGCGATCTTGATGCCCTGGCCACGGTAGGTCGCCGGCAACTGGTCCATGCGCATGGCTTTCTGGCCCCAGCCGATGGTTTTCGCACCCGGGAAACCGGCTAGCGAGGCCCAGTCGGAGAGGGACTTGAGCGTCACCGTATTGGGTTCGTCGGCGCTGATGTCGGGATTGGTCTGGTAGAAGCTCCAATAGTCATTCTTGGGCTTGACGTAGAGGCTGCGTATCGAGGCTGCGCTTTCGCCGAACAATTGCAAGGTGACGTGACCGCTGGCGTCGGTGCTGGCCGTGGCTGGCAGCATGCTGCCAAACAGCGATACCTCGGCGTCCTGCACGGGGGCGCCATCCTTGCCCAGGACCTCGATGATGGCCGTGAAGGCCGGTCCGCTCTGGGTGATGGTGCTGCTGACAAAAGCCGGCTGCAATTGCGGCTCCATCAGGCCCAGGTATTGGTCGCGCTCGACCACCAGCCGGCCCTGTGCCTGCTGGTGCAGGATGTCAGCCTTCTGGTCTGTCATGCGCGCAACGAGTACGCCCTGGCCGCCGCCCATGCCATCAGCCATCACGCCAACAATATTGCGCGGGCCGACGGTGTCGACAATGTCGATATCGGGACTGTTTTTCAAGGCTTGCTCCACCGCAGAGAGCGAGAGGGGAACAAAGCCCATGGGTGCAAGTCCCTCGGGGTGGCGCGGCGCAATCAGAAATTGCCTTTTGCGCTGGCCAATGGTCTTGCGCGCGGCGCTTTGTGGCGCGCTGGGGCCAGCGCCGCCGGTGGCCGAGTTGCTCGCTGGCGCAACCCGGATGTCCGGTGTTGCTGCCGGTCGGTTCTCGTTGCCGCGGTTCGGCCCGCGGCGTTCGCTATCGTCATTGCTTGCATTGTCGGGCGGGTTGGACGTGCCGCCATCGGTATTTTTAGGCATGTGGTTTCCTTTCGGGGTGATGCAGGAAGCCGGCCGTCTTGTCAAAGAGCGACAGCGGTCTGTCCTGTTCGATCATCAGATGTTGTAGGTTGCGAACGCGCTGCTCGAAGGCGGACGCCTGTTCGGGGTCGACCCCCACCACGGCGGTGTGCGGCATGCCGGCGGGGCCGATGGTGTCCAGCAGCTCCAGGGTCGGGTCGTTTTGTATGATGGTGAGGAAGTCCGCAAGCGTGCTGCCATTGCCTGGCGCGCGGACGATGTAACGAATTTTTTCCATCCAGCTTACCTCCATGTGAGCGGCCCCGGACAGGGGCCGCCGCGCTAGCCCTGGATCAGGGCGCGCGCCTTAGTGCAGCGTGGGTTGCTGTGCGTACTGCATGCCTTGCACGGGATAGTAGTTGCCGCCTTGCGCCAGCTGGGCTTGTTGCTGCGCCAGTTGCTGCTGGGCGTAAGCCTGGCTGACCGGATCGGCCCCAAAGGGCAGCATGCGACCGAGCTGACCTGCGACACCGCCGATGGTGCTACCCAGGCCCGAGTTGCCGAACAGGCCGCCGATGGCGCCACCGAGGGGTTGGCCTACTTGCCCGATCAGGTTGCCAAACCAGCCTTGCGGCGCGATCTGACCCTGCTGGCCGCCTTGCTGCGTATTCATCATGGCCAGTTGCGCATATTGCTGTTGCTGCTGTTGCAGCGCTTGTTGCAGTTGCTGTATATGCTGCAGCAATTGCTGCTGCTGGACTTGCTGTTGCTGAACCATCGATTGCACCATCACAGGGTCGGCGTTAAACGGTAGCAGCCGGCCCAGGCCACCGGCAATACCGCCGATGGTGCTGCCCACGCCTGAGTTGCCAAACAGGCCGCCGATGGCGCCACCCAGGGGGCGGCCCACGCTGCCGATCAGGTTGCCGAACCAGCCTTGCGGATTGAGTTGCTGTGCCAATTGGGCTTGCTGCAGTTGTTGCAACTGCTGCTGTTGCAGCATTTGCTGTTGCGCTTGCTGGACAGGGTCGACGCCGAAGGGCAGTAGCGAGCCGCCGATGCCACCGGCGATTTGGCCAATCTGGCTGCCCAGATTGGCATTGCCGAACAGGCCACCCACGCCACGGCCAATCAGGCCGCCCAAGGGGCCGCCCAGCAAGCCGCCGAAGAAACCTTGCGGCGCATATTGGGGTTCAGCGATGCCATAGCCAGCGTTTTGAAATTCATTCATGCTTGTTCTCCTCTTTTTGTTGCTATTGGAGCGAGCGGGGTCGGGTCTCCGTGCGGCCTGCGCGAGGCGTGCGTGTTCTCTCGGCCGGCCATCTCCCTGCGGAGTCTGGCCTATCCACTTCGCAAAACGGTGTGTGTTTGCGCTGCCGGCAAGGAACGGCGTGCGCAAACGACGCGATACCGGCGCAGGCCGTTGGCCTGGGCACTGGTAGGGTTTGGACAGGTGGTGTGGCGATAAAGTTTTGCGTTTTCGAGCGACGACACATATTTAAATAGCCGTGGTTTGCCGTCCGGGATCAGCTATCATTCCGCGATGAACGAACTTCTCTCCTGACCATGTCCGAGCGCACCACAACCCTCGCCCTGTTTTGCAAGGTGGTCGATAATTTCGGCGATATCGGCATCTGCTGGCGCCTCGCGCGCCAATTGCAGCGCGAGCACGCCATTGCCGTCACGCTGTGGGTCGATGACCTGGTCAGCTTTGCCCGCCTGTGTCCCAGCGTGGACGTCCTCGCAGCCCTGCAGCATATCGAGGGCGTCAGCGTGCGCCACTGGCGCGATCAGGAGGGCGCGTTCACACCGGCGCAGGTGGCCGACATCGTCATCGAGTTTTTCGCCGTCGATATCCCGCCTGCCTATATAGAAGCGATGGCGCTGCGCAGCCCGCGCCCGGTGTGGTTCAACCTGGAAGGGCTCAGCGCCGAAGACTGGGTCGAGGGTTGCCACCGCTTGCCATCCATGCATCCGCGCCTGCCGCTGACCAAGCATTTTTTCTTCCCTGGCTTTACCGCCCGCACGGGCGGCCTGCTGCGCGAAACGGCACTTGGCGCCGCGCGCCAGCGTTTTCAGGCCGATGCGGGGGCCATGGCTGCCTTCCTGGCCCGCTACGGCGTGACGCCGGCAGCGTTTGCGGCAACGCGGGTATCGCTGTTTTGCTATCCGCATGCGCCGGTAGCCCATCTGTTTTCCGCCTGGCAGCATGGGACCTCGCCGCTCACCTGCCTGGTGCCCGAAGGGGTGGCCTCGGCAGCGACGGCCACCTTCCTGGGCGCGCCAGCGGTGGCCGGCGCCAGCGCCACGCGCGGCATGTTGACGGTCCTGGTGCTGCCTTTCCTGGCCCAGCCCGACTACGACACTTTGCTGTGGGCATGCGACCTCAATTTCGTGCGCGGCGAGGATTCTTTCGTGCGTGCCCAGTGGGCGCTGCGACCGTTTGTATGGCATATCTATCCGCAGGACGAGCAACTGCACCACAAGAAATTGCGCGCCTTCCTCAAGCGCTACGCGGCGCCTGGGAGCAGCCTGGCCGAGCTGTCGCTGTGCTGGAATGGGGCGCTTGAGGCGCCGTCCGGCTGGCCGGCACTGTGGCAGTCCTTCGCGGCCGATCTGCCTGCCCTGGCTGCCCACGGCGCCGCCTGGGAAGCGCAGATGCTGGCCCACGGCGACCTGGCCACCAATCTGCTGGCCTTTGCTGCCACACTGGGGCAGGCAAGAGATGGGGAATTGCCCGAAAACTAGGGTATAATGCCCGGTTAATTTCTCACGTATTTTTACTCGATCAAACGTAAGCTTCCGGCACATGCCTGCAGGCGACAGATGATTTTTTTACGCAACCCACTTTTTACGTACACTTTATGAAACCTGCAAAAGAAATTCGTGTTGGCAACATCATCATGGTTGACAGCAAGCCTATGATCGTCCTGCGCTCCGATGTCAACGGCTCGAGCCGCACGGGCTTCACCTACAAATGGAAGCTGAAGAACCTGCTGACCAACAGCCCGATGGAAAACGTGTTCCGCGGCGACGACAAGTTTGACGTGGTCGTGCTGGACAAGAAGCCGGTGACCTACTCGTACTTTGCCGATCCGCTGTTCGTGTTCATGGACGCCGATTACAACCAGTATGAAATCGAAGAAGAAAACCTGGGCGAAGCATTGCACTACCTGAAAGACGGTATGGAATGCGAAGCGGTGTTCTACAACGACAAAGCCATCTCGGTCGAACTGCCAACCACCATCGCACGCAAGGTCGCTTACTCGGAGCCTGCAGTGAAGGGCAATACGTCGGGCAACGTCCTGAAAGAAGCCAAGCTGGAAAACGCGATCGAAGCGCATGCACACACCGTGCAAGTGCCACTGTTCGTGAGCACCGACGACGTCATCGAAATCGATACCCGTACCAATGAGTACAAGCGCGTGGTCCGCAACTAAGCTGCCGCAGCCATAAAAAAACCCCGTGATGTACGGGGTTTTTTTTCGTCCGCGCCAGGCGCGCGAGCCGCATTATTTGGTTTTTTTGGCCTTGGCGAACACCGGGCCCCACAGTGGATGGCCATATTCGCCAGGCAGCAGGTCGAAAGCCGGATCGAGCTTGAAGGCTTTCTCGAAGGCGGCGCGGCACAGGGAAGGGCGCGAGGTGACGCAGTAGCTGAAGGCCGTGTATTTGAGCGCCTGCACCTGGTTGGCCTTGCTGCCACCACTGATGTCGGAGCCGGCCAGGCGCTTGATGGCCTCGTTGTAGGCCCCCTTGTTGTAGAGCTCGATACCATCGCGCAAGGCGATCTGGTCGGCGCTCAGCACAGGTGCCGGGGGCGGCGTCACCACAGGCGTCTGTGGGGCCCTGGGCGTGGCTGCCGGCGCCGGCGTGTGCACTGCCGGCGTGGGCGCCGGTTCGGGTTTGAGGGTGTCGCAGCCGGAAAGGATGGCCGCGCCGGCCATGGCCACGAACAAGACGCGTGCAGTTGTTCGGTTCATGGCAACTATCATAAGGTTTTTATTTGTTATGTGCTGCAAAATCGTAGTCTATCGTGCCGGACTTTCCTTTTGACAGGTTCACGTCCGTGTTGTAGTCGGGGAAGCTTGGATTGACGATCCGCACTTTGTGTTTGCCTGCAGGAATCACCAGCTTTTTCAGCGGTGGGCTCACGCCTTTTTCCTTGCCATCGATATAAATTGTACCCCAAGGCTTGATGGACAGTCGGTAGCTGGCCGTTTCCTCGACTGGCGCCAGCACTTCGGCCGGGGTGGCTGCGCTTGCATCGGCGCTCGCGCCGGGCGTTGCCGCAACGGGCGCTGCGCTGACCGCAGCCGATGCCGATGCAAGCTCGCCTGGCTTGTCACCACTGGCAGCAACCGGCTGGGGTGGCGTGAGGACCTCGCTGGCGGCCGCCGAGGCCACTGCCGAGGCGCTGGCTGATTCGGAGGCCGGCGCGGCCGAGGCATCCGGCAATACCGGTGCGGTCTCTGCCTGGGTGGCTGGCATCAGGACATCGGAAGGCGTGTCGAGCAGCCATTTGGCGCCGAAGCCGGCAATGGCCAGCACCGCCACCGCCAGCGCCGCGCGCGAGGCCCAGCGTGGGGCAGTGCCATGCAACTTGCTGGTCGATGGTCGCTTGGCCGCAGGATTGACCACGGTGTTGGGAACTTTGGCGGCGGACTTGGCAGCCTTGGCCGCCTTGGCGTCGCGCGCGGCCTTGGCGGCAGCCGCGCCACTGTGCGGCGGCACGGCGTCCGGTCCTGCCGGCGCGCCGGTGACGGGGCGGCCAGTGGCCGGCGTGCCCGGTTCGGGCAGCTTGCGCAAGGTCGAGAAACGCTGGGTGTCGCCATTCGGGCGGGCACGTGGCAAGGCGGACGAGGTGATGCCCATCAGCTCGCGGAAGGCGTCGATGGTTTGCGGACGGTCGGCAGCCATGACGGCCAGGCCCTTGTCCAGCGCTGCCAAAAATTCGGTGCTGTAGCCCGGTATGCCGCGTTCGGCCAGCGGCAGGATGGGGTCCTTGACCATACGCGCGATCGAGGTCGCCGGTGGCTCCTTCATGATCGCGAAATAGATCACGGCCGAGAGTGCATAGATGTCGGTATAGGCGCCCTGGTCAAGCGAGGCGTCACCTGCGTATTGCTCCACCGGTGCATAGCCGGGCTTGAGGATCACCGTCAGGCCGCGCGTGCGGTCGCCAATAATCTGGCGGGCCGAACCGAAGTCCAGCAGCACGGCGTCACCGTTTTCCTGGACGATGATGTTGTCGGGCGAAACGTCGCGATGCAGGATGCGCATGGTGTACAGCATTTCCAGCGCTTCGAGGATTTGCTTGAGGACCTTGCGGCACCATTCTTCGGTCACCAGCTCGGGCGAATTGTTGACGATGTCCTTGATCGTGCGGCCATCGTAGTACTGCATCGCTGTGTAGGCCGTGTGGTTCTGTTCCCAGAAGCGATAGACCTTGACCAGCGAAGTGTGATCGAACTGGGCCAGGAAGCGTGCCTCGTTGATGAAGCTTTTCAGGCCGACATTGAAGGTTTCCTGGTGGCGCTCGGCGCGCACGCGGATGCTGTGGTCGGGCGCACGCGCGGCCAATACCCCAGGCATGTATTCCTTGATTGCCACATTGCGCTGCAGCGAGTGGTCAAAGGCAATGTAGACAATGCCAAAGCCACCTTCGCCGAGGATGCCGGTAATTTCAAAGTCGGCCAGGCGGGTGCCGATGGGCAGGCAGTTTTCGGAGCCGGCGGAAGCCATCGCGTTCATGGGGTCGCCTTTTTCACGAGGATGGCATAGGCGGAATAATTGTCACGCACCTTGCCACTGTTGATGATGTTGTCGTCGGCCAGGCGGCACATGGCGGCCAGCCATTGATCGGGCGTGCTGGACTGGGACAAGGTGCGCTCCATGTCCGCTTCCATCACCCATTCCCACAAGCCGTCGCTGCACAGCAGGAGGGCGTCGCCAGGCTCCAGGCCCATGGCGCCAGCGGACAGTTCGACCTGGGTGTCGCCCTCGGCGCCGATGGCAGCGAACAGGATGTTGCGCTGTGGATGGATGCGCAACTGTTCCACGCGCGCATAGCCGGCGTCGATCAGTTGCTGGGTCAGGCTGTGATCCTTGCTCATGGTGTGCAGGCGGGCGCCGCGAAACAGGTAGACGCGGCTGTCGCCCAGGTGGGCCCACATGGCTTGGCCACGGGCGCAATCGACCAGGAGGGCTGCCACGGTGGTGCTCATGTCGGCGTAGCGCGGCTGCGACAGCTTGCGGCTGGCCACGGCGCCGCTGGCAAATTCTGCATAGCTGAGCAAGGCTTCGCTGCCAAAGGCGGGGCCGGCGTTAAAGCGCGCCAGCATGGCATCGACAGCCACGCGCGAGGCGATCTCGCCGCCTTCGTGGCCACCGGCGCCATCGGCCACCACAAAGCAGGCGAGCGGATCACGGAAGGCTTCGCCCACCGTGTCCTGGTTGGTTGCGCGCTTGCCGATCTCGTTGATGCGGGTCCACGACAACTCGACGGGTACGATCTCAGTCATGTTCATTGCTGGCGTTGCGCGCCACTTCATTTTCGTAGGCGTCGAGGAAGTCGGCGCCAAACAGGGTCTTGAACTGATCTTGTGATTCGCCAGCCACACCGTGGTGTTGTTGGCGATACAGATCCCATAAGGCAGCCTTGCGCTGGAAGGGCATGAGGGCATGCAGCGGATTCGGTTTCAGGGCCGACTCGATGCGCTCGGGGCGCAGGCGGCGGATGACCTTGTCCATGCTGGCCTGGGTACCAACGACCACGCCTTTCTGGTGGCCGCGCAGGTCGCGAAACGCGTCTTCCATCGATTCGAGCGGTTCCATGAAGCCGGGCATTTTCTTGCGCAGCATTTGGGTCAGCACGGTCTGGCTATCGGGGAAGAACTTGAGTGGGTTGTTATTGCGGAGCACGACCATGGTGACATCGGCCTTGACCTCTTGCTTGACCAGCGAACGCAGGGCCAGCAAATCAATCGTGCCTTGCACGCAGCTGCTCATCAATTTTCCAAGCAACTCCATCATCTCGGGCGTCATGCCGCCGATGGCGTCGGGGGCGATGCCTGCGCCGCGCAAAAAGGCTTGCTTTAATGCTTCGCTCTCATCACTCACGACTTCTTTGTTCATTAGCATGGGATCCCGAAAATTGATGTTTATTCTCAGCAATAATGCCAGATTTGGCGGGCGCGGTCACTTTTCATGCACAGCTTCCTGCACTGTTGCACAAGCGATGTTGACAGCATCCCACAAAGGCAGGCAGCAGGTCGAGCAACTACGTTATTTTGTGTGAAACAAAAGCGGGAAAATGGCGTGCAAATGCGACAAGGCCGATGCGCTCATGACAAGCTGCATCGACTGTTGCAACAGGCAAATTCATGCAGGCGCACAGGGCGCATTGCATGACGCTGAGTATAGGCGATGTAAAGACGGCCTTGTCAACTTTGAGTCTGGAAATGTTTCATGCTTCGATGAAGCGCATCTTGAAACTACGGCCCTTGATGTTGCCAAAATCGGGCCCCAGTTTGTTGCCCGCGTTCAGGCGTTGGAAAGCCAGTTTGGCGACGCTGCGTTCGAGCGCCACATAGCTCATGAATTCGACCACATTGATCTTGCCCACCTGCTCTTTGGACAGGCCGGCGTCACCGGTCAGGGCACCGAGCAAATCGCCTGGACGCAGCTTGTCTTTCTTGCCGCCCATGATGACCAGGGTGACCATGGGCGCTGGTGCTGCCGGGGCCGGATCGTTGTCGAGTTCATCGATGGCATGCCAGTCGACAGGCGCATGCTGGTATTCCTCGATCAGGCGGACCCACTTCTTTTCATTCGGTGCGCACAGCGAGAGCGCCAGGCCCGATTCGCCGGCGCGGCCAGTGCGGCCGACGCGGTGGATATGCACTTCGGTGTCCTTGGAAATGTCGACGTTGATCACCGCACCCAGGTTGGCAATATCGAGTCCGCGCGCAGCCACATCGGTGGCAACAAGCACGGAACAACTGCGGTTAGAAAACAACACCAGAATCTCGTCGCGCTCGCGCTGCTCCAGTTCGCCGTACAAGGCCAGGGCCGAGAAGCCTTGCGATTGCAATTCGGCAGCCAGCTCGCGGCAATGGACCTTGGTATTGCAAAAAGCTAAGGCGGACACTGGCTTGAAATGTTTGAGCAGGCGACCGACTGCCGCATCACGCTCGTCAAAGCCGACCTCGTAGAAACGCTGCTCGATCTGGTCGCCCGTATGCTGGGCTTCCACAATCACTTCGACCGGATTGTTGAGAAACAGTTCAGTCGCACGCCGAATATCCTCGGGATAGGTGGCTGAAAACAGCAGGGTCTGACGGCGCTTGGGGCAGGCGCTGACAATGCCGGCGATTTCATCGTAAAAACCCATGTCCGTCATGCGGTCCGCTTCATCGAGCACCAGGGTTTGCACATTGGCCAGGTTGATGGTGCCGCGGCCCAGGTGATCGCGGATGCGGCCCGGGGTGCCCACGACAATGTGGGCACCATGTTCGAGCGAGGCCACTTGCGGACGCATGGGCGCGCCACCGGTCAAGGTCAGCACCTTGATATTGCCTTCACCACGGGCCAGGCGGCGCAGTTCGCCGGCGACCTGGTCAGCCAGTTCGCGCGTCGGGCACAGCACCAGGCCCTGCACCGCAAACCAGGCCGGGTTGAGCTTGTGCAAGATGCCGATGCCGAAGGCGGCCGTCTTGCCGCTGCCCGTCTTGGCCTGAGCAATCAGGTCGCGCCCTTCCAGGACGTGCGGCAGGCTCTTGTCCTGGATGTTGGTCATCTGGTGATAACCGAGGGTGTCCAGGTTGGCCAGGAAGCTGGCGGACAGGGGCAGGGTGGTGAAAGGAATTGGATTCATTGATGCATGCCGTCAAAAGGGGGACGGCCAAGTGTAACAGGCGCGTCAGGCGGCAGCCCAGATGGGCAAGCCGGTCAGGTCAGTATTGTCGTCGCGGCGCCAGACCGGCAAGCCGCTGGCGTCGGTGTCTTCAAGCAGTTCGAGCTGGTGCTGCTTGACGACGATCTTGCGTTTGCGCGGCACCGTGGTGCGGCGTGCCTCGGCAGGTGGATGGACCGGTGCGCTGGCAGTGCCAAAGCCCGGCAAATCGAAGGTGGCGTTATCTTTTTTGTCTCTCATCTGCTGCGCCGGAAAGCAAAAGCCCGGCTGCAAGAGTCGGGCTCAGTTCAACAAAGTTCGGTTGGCAAGCGTCTTGCAACTGACCCCATTTTTTCGAGCCCGGAGTATAGCAGAGCAGGGCGCGCCGTGGGGGCGAGAATGCAAGGCTGCCCGTGGTGACATGCCGTGCGCGCCAGATAGCAAAAAGCCGCTGATTCCTTGCGAAATCAGCGGCTTTGCATCTTGGTTGCGGGGACAGGATTTGAACCTGTGACCTTCGGGTTATGAGCCCGACGAGCTGCCAGACTGCTCCACCCCGCGGCCAAGATTATACACAGGCCGCTTTTCAATTGCAAGGGTGTTTATTTCGCGCCCAAACGCCACAGCGAAGTTAGCTCGGCCGAACGGGCTGCGTGCAGGGGATCGGCCGCGTCGCTGGCCCGTGGGTGGGTGGGGCGCACGTCGTGGCGTTCGATCACGGTCAGGCCGCCGGCGGCGATCCAGGCGAGCAAGTCAGCGCGCGGACGCAGGCCCAGGTGCTCGGCCAGGTCTGACAGGATCAGCCAGGCTTGCCCGCCTGGCGCCAGATGGGCCGCCACGCCGCCAAGGAAGCCCTTGAGCATGCGGCTGTCCGGATCGTACACCGCCGCTTCAATCGAGGCGCTGGGGCGTCCTGGCAGCCAGGGCGGGTTGCACAGG
>JBJMVX010000057.1:0-11002 GCA_045810445.1 Massilia sp. | reverse complement strand
CGATCAGCTGCGGATACCATCTCCATCCAGTGCGTGACACAGTTCGGTCCCAGCGCCGCCGCATCAAGCGCGTCGATGCTGGCCGCCATTTGCGGCGCAAGCATGTAGCCGCCGATTTCCAGCGCTTCGCCATTGGCCAGCTGTGCGCGCAATTGCTTCGTACTGCCGCCCGCACCAGCTTCTGGGTCGAGCATGTCGCCAGCGACGCGCAAACGCAGGAATTGGGTCAGGTAGGCGCTGCCCTGCAGCACCGGTTGCCAGAGCAGCAGCTGCGACACCGGCGTTTTGCGCGCATAGTCCAATGCCAGCAGGGCGCCCAGACGCAAGCCCCACAGGCCGACAGCCACGTTCAGACGCGTGTGCAACCAATTGCGGGCAGCGTCGATGTCGGCCAGCCAGTGTTCCCACCGTGCGTCACCAAAATCGCCTTCGCTGTCGCCGCAGCCTTGCAGGTCAATCTGCAGCACACCGTAGCCCAGTGCAGCCAGCGCGCGGGACTGGGTCGCAGCCATGCGACGCGACTTGTTCATTTCTTCGGCAAATGGATGGAGGTATACCAGAGCGCCCCGGCACTGTCCCTGCGGTGCGTGGTACAGGCAATAGCGTTCGCCCAGCGGCGTCGCCAGGAAAAATGCTTGAGCCGGCGCGTGCGCTGGACTTGTCACGCCAGCTTGTGTCCCACGAAAGCGGCCAGGCTGCCCAGTGTGGCGAAGGTGTCGGCGCTGATTTCGTCGTCATCGACGCTAATGCCGAAGTGTTCCTCCAGCGCGGTGATCAGGTTCACCACGGCCATGGAGTCCAGCTCCGGCAAGGCGCCAAGCAAAGGCGAGTCGGCATGCAACTGGGCGCCGGCAGCGCCAAGGCTCAATACGTCGGTGAGGATCTGCTTTACGTCGTCAAGATACATGGTCTTCCTTGATGGTGCGTGCGCGGCGCGACTGCCACAGTGCGTGCAGGCGGCCCAGCGCCGGCCAGCGGTAATAATTGACATGGTACAGAGTACGCACTTCATCCGTCCAGCGCGTGTGCCACTCCATCACCTTGCCGTAAAATTCCAGCCGCTCGAAGCGCTGGCTGTCGAACAGCTGCTTGACCGCCTCTTCGCGCATCAGCAGCGTAGGGGACAGATTGGCCGGCACCGATTCGTCATAGGTGGTTTTCAGGACGATGATCTGGCGGCCATCTTCGATACACAGATCCATGGCCACCAACTGCTCATTGAACCAGTAGCGGTAGATGCTGCCCGCGCCGCGCTGGCAGAACGCTTCGAGCATGGCGCGGTAGAAGCGGCCCTGGGCGTTGTCCGCAGCGACAGCAGTGCCACCACCGGCCTTCCAGCCGGCGCTTTCAAGGCGGCCATAGTCGGCGACCGCAGCGGCTACCGCTGCCGGGTCACGCGTGACGTGCAGGCGCAGCGCCACATCCTCCTTCGTCAGCCGGGTGCGCTGCTTTTTCAGGTTGTTGCGTAAATTTTTGCCGCGCGCGGCCCAGAAATCGTCGAAGGTGCCCGCCAGGGTGATCTTGGCAGTGGCGATGTAATCGAGCGTGTTCAAGTCTGCGGGCCGTGGCAAGAGGTCAGGGTCAAGCTGGGTCAAGCCCAGAATCAGCGGCAGACCGGGCAGACATGGCATCAATGCTGCGAGCAGTGGCGCCAGCGCTAGATCAGGTTCCTGCAGCCACAAACCGATGGGCGCTTGCGCCGGCTGAAAGCTGGACCAGCTGGCGCGCCCACTGCGTACCAGCAGCGCCATGGCCACGCAGCGGCCTTGGTGCTCGCAAGTGGCCAGCCATTCGCGGCCATCACCAAACGCGTCGAGCAGCGGCTGCACAAAATCGCGCGCCAGCATGGGCGAGGCGTCGCAACGTGCATGCAGCGCGTCCCACGTCGTCGCGTGGTCTGCGAATGCGCGCGCAGGATACAGATTCCACTTCATGCGCGCAGTTCCTCGCGCACCGTGGCCGCAAGCCAGGCCAGTTCGTCCTCAGCGAGCTCCTGGTGGCAGGGGAAGGCCAGCACATGGCGCGACAGGTGAGCGCTGTTGGCGCATACGCTGGCGTCCACGCCCGGCCACAGGCTTTCGGCAAAGCGCGTCATGGGTACACCTGCCTGATGCAGGCGGGTGAACAGCGCTTCGGGTTCATCGACCAACAAGGGGAACACCCAGGGACAGACTCCATCAGGCAAGCTAGCGTGCAGGGGGCGGCAGCCGGGGTGACCGGAAAGCGCCTGGTGCAGCTGAAGATAATTGGCGCGTCGCCGCGCGACCAGGCGCGCTGGGGACACGCGCCGCATCACCAGGCGCGAAAACAGGGAGGAGCGTTTGTCCAGCCAGCCCGGATCGAACTCATAACTGCTGTCCGAGGACGATGGCGCCAATGCCGGTGCTTCGGGTGCACCGCTCTTCATCCGGTTCCACAGGGCTGCCTTCAGTCGCAGCGGAAGCCACATCGCTGCCCGCAGCAGCGGCAGCCGGCCGTAGGTGAAGCTGTTCTCCAGCGCGTTGAGGGCTGCCTTGGCCTCGAAGCCAAGGCCGGCCGACACCGGTGGCGCAGCGCGCAGGGCGTGGCGTGCAGATACCAGGCAGCCGCCTTCGTAAATCGGGAAGAACTTCATACTGCTGGCGATGGCGTAGTCGCCCCAGGAGCCAACCGGCCGCCCCGCGTGTTCGCCGAAGAAGCAGTGGGCACAGTCTTCCAGCATGCGCACCTCATGGGTGTCGCACCACGCGCGCAGTTGCGAGAGCGCCTGGGGAAAACCGAAATAGCTGGTAATGATGATGACCTTGACGGCGCTCGTGAGCTTGGCGGTGATGTCTGCCAGGTCCACCGCTGCATCAGGGCCGACCTTGTAGAACACCGGGATGGCCCCGCAGGCCAACACCGGCGGCAGCATCGACATGCTGTGATACGCCGGCACAAGTACCGCGTCACCTGCGCCTATGCCCATTTCGCGCAGGGCCAGCGCGATGGCGATCCGACCACTGGTTACCTGGTGCACGGCGCCGGCATCGAGCACCGAGGGCGTGCGGCCAGCCATGGAGCGACATGTGGACCGCGACAGGACAGGCGCCAGCGGCACCCGGGGACGGCCTGGCGGTTTGATATCATTCGTCATGAGCATGAGCGAGTATAAACGGAGCAGCCCTGCTTGGGTGTAAAGGGTGTGGAAGAACTGTTAAGATTGCACTCTGTCCGGCGTGTGCATGCGGCGGCATTCGAGGGTACTCATGAGCGAGCTGGTTCACGACTTCATTTTTCACGCCGCGCGCCGCGCGCCGGTAGACCGCGCGCTGGTCTACGGCGCGCAGCAGCTCACGTTTGCCGATCTGGCGCAGGCGGTTGACGCCGCCGCCCAGACTTTGCTGCACACTGGCCTGGGCCGCGCCGAGCGCGTGGCCGTGTACCTCGAAAAGCGCATCGAAAACGTGGCCGCCTGCTTTGGCGCCACCCTGGCCGGCGCCGTCTTCGTGCCCGTCAATCCACTGCTAAAGGCCGAGCAAGTCGCCTACATCCTGGCCGACTGCAATGTGCGCGTGCTGGTGACCTCGGCCGAACGCCTGCGCCAGTTGACGGACATCCTGTCTTCCTGCCGCGACCTGCATACGGTGCTGGTGGTAGGCGCGACTGGCGAACTGCCGCAGCTGGCCGGCATTGCAGTGCAGGCCTGGGCACCCGCTGCTGGCCACCGCGCCGCGCACCGCGTTATCGACACCGACATGGCGGCCATCCTCTACACCTCCGGCAGCACGGGCAACCCGAAGGGGGTGGTGCTGTCACATCGGAACATGGTGGCGGGGGCGATGAGCGTGGCCAGCTATCTCGACTTGTCCCCGCAGGACCGCGTGCTGGCCGTGCTGCCGCTCAGTTTTGACTATGGCCTGTCGCAATTGACCAGCGCCTTCCATGCCGGCGCCTGCGTGGTGCTGCTCAATCACCTGTTCGCGCGTGACATCGTCAAGGCGGTCGCCGAGCATGCGATTACCGGCCTGGCTGCGGTGCCGCCGCTGTGGATACAACTGGCGCAGCTGGACTGGCCAGCGCAGTGCAGCCTGCGCTATCTGACCAATTCGGGTGGCCACATGCCGGTGACTACGGTGGCAGCACTGCGCGCGGCGCTGCCCGAGGCCAGCCTGTTTCTGATGTACGGCCTGACTGAGGCATTTCGCTCCACGTATTTGCCGCCGTCCGAATTGGCACGCCGCCCCGATTCCATGGGCCGCGCCATCCCGAACGCGGAAGTGCTGGTGGTGCGTCCGGACGGCACCCTGTGTGACGACGATGAACCCGGCGAACTGGTGCACCGCGGTGCGCTGGTCTCGCTCGGCTACTGGAACGATGCCGCGCGCACGGCCGAACGTTTTCGCCCGGCGCCTGGCCAGGACCCGGCACTGCCGCTGGTGGAGATGGCTGTATGGTCCGGCGACACGGTGCGGCGTGACGCCGACGGCTACCTGTATTTCATCGGTCGCACCGACGACATGATCAAGGTGTCCGGCTACCGCATCAGTCCTTCCGAAGTCGAGGAGGCGGTGCACGCGGCCGACCTGGTGTCCGAAGTGGCTGCCTTCGGCGTGGCGCATCCTGTGCTGGGCCACGCGATTGTGCTGCTGGCAGTGGCGCGCCAAGGCGCCGAGGTGGCGCCTGCGCTGCTGCTCAAGGAATGCCAGCGTCGCCTGCCTGCGTACATGGTGCCCGCCCATATCGACATCCGCAGCGAGGCTTTTCCGCGCAACCCGAATGGCAAAATCGACCGCAAGCTGCTGCAGCAATCCTATTCCACGCTGTTTGAAAGTCCGCCACCATGAGTAGCATGAAGCCGGTGCACGCACCCCAGTCCCAGTTCCCCGTCGTTGACGATTGCCTGCAGGTGGGCGGCATGGCGCTGACCCGGTTGGCGCAGCGCGTCGGCAGCACACCGTTTTATGCTTACGACAGGGCGTTGCTGACGGCACGCGTTGCGCATCTACGCGCCCATTTGCCGACGGGCGTGGCCCTGCATTATTCGATCAAGGCCAATCCCATGCCGGCACTGGTGCAGCACATGGCGGGTCTGGTCGATGGTCTGGATGTGGCCTCGGGCGGGGAGATGAAGGTGGCGCTGGACACCGGCATGCCGGCTGAGCGCATCAGCTTTGCCGGTCCCTGCAAGTCCGACTCCGAACTGGCCCAAGCCCTGGCTGCCGGCGTGTGCGTGAACATCGAGTCCGAGCGCGAGATGCATGTGCTGGCGCGCCTGTCGCAGGCCAGCGGCATTGCCGCGCAAGCGGTATTGCGCGTCAATCCCGACTTCGAACTGCGCTCGTCGGGCATGAAGATGGGCGGCGGCGCCAAGCAGTTTGGCATCGACGCCGAACAGGTGCCAGCCATGCTCGCGCTGGCGGCCAGCGTGGGCATCTACATATTGGGATTTCAGATTTTCAGCGGCTCGCAAAGCCTCAAGGCCGACGCCATCATGGAAGCGCAAACGCGCACGGTGGAACTGGCGCTGCGCCTGGCAGCCAGCGCGCCATCGCGCATCCGACAGCTCAATATCGGTGGGGGCTTCGGCATCCCTTACTTCCCTGGCGAGCAGGCGCTGGACCTGGCCCCGATCGGTGCGCACCTGGCGCAGCTACAGCAGCAGGTGGCCGCGGCGCTGCCCCAGGCGCAATTGTCGATCGAGCTGGGACGCTATCTGGTGGGGGAGGCTGGGGTGTATGTGGCGCGCGTGATTGACCGCAAGGTCTCGCGTGGCCAGCTGTTTCTGGTGACCGACGGTGGCTTGCATCACCACTTGGCGGCGTCCGGCAATTTTGGCCAGGTGATCCGCAAAAATTATCCGGTCGCTGTGGGTAACCGCATGACGGCACAAGCCGATACGCCGGCCTACGTGGTGGGACCACTGTGCACGCCGCTCGACCTGTTGGCCGACAAGATGGATCTGGGTCATGCCCAGGTGGGCGACCTGGTGGTGGTGTTCCAGTCGGGCGCCTATGGCCTGACGGCCAGCCCGGCCAGCTTCCTCAGCCACCCGCAGGCAGCCGAGGTCCTGGTGTGATCAGCCGATATTCTTGATCTTGTCGAAGTGCTGCTCCAGCATCAGGCCATCCATGAAGAACTTGGTAGCCCAGTTAGGATACTTGTAGGTCATGTAGCCGCCATTGACCGGGTGCGAGCCTTTCAGGGCGCCGCGCACGCGCAGGTCGTCCGTTTCCAGATCCTGGATGCTCATGTTGAAGCGGTTGGCGCGCTTGGCGTGCGAAATGAGCGTGCTGTCGCCCGTGATCTGGGCCAGGCGCAGCCAGTCGATGGCCATTTGCGAATTGCCTGTCACGCAGCTCCATGACACCTTGGTCTCCCATTCCGGCGTGTAGTAAGCCGGCAGTGCTCCATCCACGCGCTGGCGCAGCGCCACATGCTTGGCCATGCGGTGGGCGTGCTCGATAAATTCTGGCCGTCCTGCCGCCAGTCCCACTTCCAGAATGCCGCGAATCGAGTACGCAATGGTGTGGGTCAGCGCGGTCTTGTCGGCGTTGATGGTCAGGCAGTTATCGGGCAGCCAGTCGTTGGGCAGGGTGCGCGCCAGTGTCCATTCGACGTTCTTGACGGCGGCCTGCAGATAGCGCTCGTTGCCCAATGCTTCGAAGGCGCGTACCAGGCCGAACGAGGAGCGCGTATTGTAGCTATTGAGCTTGGAGCTGGTGAAGGGTGAAGCAAAGCGGCGCCAGGCGCCGTCGTCGTCCTGCGCCGCGACCAGCCAGTCGGACGCGCGAATCAGCGAGGTCTTGAAACGCTCGTCGCCGGTTTCCAGATAGGCTTTGGCCCAGCCGAACAGCGCTTGCCCGGTGTTGAAAATGGTCGGAGCGACGATTTCCGCATCCATGGTCCCGGCGCGCACGCCACCATCGGCCATCTGGATGTCCGACTCCCATTCCGTCATCAGGCGCGCAGCTGCCGCGTACTGGGGTGCGTCATACAGCTTGGCGTAGTCGTACAGCGTTGGAATCACATAGCCGGTCGTCTCGGGATAGGAGGCGGTCCAGCGCTGGGCGCGCACGTCGAAACTGTGGGCCACGCCATCGTCCGGTGTGCCCTTCTGGGCGACCAGCAGCCAGTCGGCGGCTGCCTTCAGGTGGGTTTCGATGGACTGCGGCTGCTTGACCGACATGCCGAATTTGTCTTTGATAAGCTGTTTGATGTGGTTCATGTTTTTATGCTTCCAATATGGGGCGCAGCAGGTGCCTGCGCCATCGCCGTACTCAAAATGCTGCAAATAGTGCTGATCTCATTGGCCTGCATGCCGGCCCGGAAGGGCACGCCGAACAGGCGCCTGGCCAGGTCCGCCGCGTGAGCGTGCGGCTGCTGCGTGTCGACTGGCTGGGTGTAGCCCAGCCGCGTCTCCAGGCCCGCGCGCGCCAGCGCAGCGCGCAAGGCAGGCAGGTCGGCACCCGGTGGCAGCGACAACATGATACGCGACAGATAGCGTCCTGGCGCGTACTGTGGGAAATCCACGCCGGATAGCGAGGCATGGCGCAGGGCTGCCTGATACAGGTCTGCGACGCGTATCTTGTCGGCCCGCAGTGCGCTCAAACGCCGCAACTGGACCAGCGCGATGGCCGCTTCAATATTGCTGATGCGGGCAGGCGTATCGGACACCTGGGGCGCGATGCCCAGCTTTTCACCGATGCGCGAGAAATAATAGCCGGACTTGCCGGTCACGCCGTGCCACAGATAATTCCAGACGAAGTAGGCCAGCGCCCGCAGGCGGCCGCGCGGTGCCGGCAGCGCGTCCCAGGCCAGGCGCGCGTCCGCGTCCAATTCCGGACGGTTTACCAGCAACACACCGCCAGAGCCACGCACGCCTGTCACTACGGCCTTGGACTGCGCAAAACTGATCAGCCCAACATCGCCAAAGGTCCCAAGCAGGCGTCCACCGACGGTCTCGCCAACGACTTGGGCTGCATCGTCAACCAGAAACACGCCTGCGTCGCGGCACAAGGTTTCGATGGCGCCGATGTCGCATGGGCAGGCAAACATGTGCGGGGCGACCACGGCCAAGGTGTCGGGTCCCAGTGCCGTCGCCACTGCAGCTGGCGTCAGGTTCAGGTCTGGGCCGACATCCACCGCCACCACGCGCAGGCCGGCCGCCTGGACGGTTTGCACCACGCTCGGACAGATATAGGCGGGCACCAGCACTGCGTTGCGGCCGGGCGCGCGCGCCTTGAAGAGGTCCAGCGCCATGCGCAGTGCCGTGTGGCCGTAATTGACCGGGTAGACTGTCGATGGCGCGAAACGCGCTGCCAGTTGCGCTGCCAGCTGCGCCGGCTTGGGGCCGCGCGCAATCTGGCCGCGCAGCAGGCAAGCCGCGGCGGCGCCGTATTCGGCAGCCGACCAGTCAGCGTAAGCGAGGCGGTAGCTGGTCACTTGCGACCGAGGCGGGCCAGTACGCGTCCGGCCATCAGGTCGAACCACGGACGGGGATCATTCAAACGCCAATAAGCGTCATTGACAACATGGTCGCGCGAACGCTGATCCACCACGCCGCCGCCTTCTTCGAACGACCAGCGGTCGCACATCGGCTCGCGCCAGATTTGCGGTACCGGGTTGCGCACCGGTGTCACGCGGTCCAGGCCCGATTCGTACAGATAGGCAGCCTGCGGGATGTTCACGCCATTGAGCGAGGCGACTTCTTCCTGGAAGTCGGTGCGGGCGACGGTGGGTTCCACCATGTAGAAGCGGCCATCGCGCTCATCGCGCTTGTACTCCATGCTGCCCATGCCGGTGAAACCGACCTGGCGGAAGAAGGTGGTGGTCATCTCCTGCAACTGGTCGGCCACGTCCCAGGCCTCGGTGCAACTGGCGGTGCCGCCTATGCGTGGAGGCCACGAGCGGATCTTGCGACCGGCGAAGGAGCTCACTGCCTCGCCGTCGGCGCCCACATACTGGAGGCAGAAATAGACCTCGGCGTCGCTGCCCTCGATCCATTCCTGGACCACCATGTCGGCCAGCACGGGATGGATACGCTCATAGAGTTCGGCCACTTCGGCAGGGGATGCGACCTTGTAGGCCTTCTTGAAAAGCGCGCCGTATCCATAGTCTTTTTTACTGGGCTTGAACACGCAGGGATAAGTCAGCGAGGCGACTTTTGGCAGGTCTTCCTTGCCTTCCAGGCGCACCGTGCGTGGCACCGGCGCGTTGACGCTTTCGGCCAGCTCCTGGAAGCCCTGCTTGTGCATCAGTTGCATCAGCCGTTCGTGCTCGGGCAGGCGCAAGTAAAACATGGGGGCCAGTTGTTCGCGCAGTTCGGAAATGGCGATGACGCTCTTCTCTTCGGTCACAAACAGCATCATGCGGGCCGCCTGGCCGCGTGCCACATCGCGCAGGCAGGCCAGGAATGGTTCGCCTTCAAGCGCTTCGCACACCACCTTGCGCCCGTAGCGCGAGCGCATCGCGGGCGACTTCGGATCGGTGTCGACCACGATCAGGGGAATGCCGGCCAGGCCCAGGCTGCGCACGATACCCAGTGCGTTCAGGCCACCACCGACAACGACTGCCGGCACCAAACTCGATGCGTCACGACTCACAATTTCTCCGCTAGATAAGGGGTTGCGCGATTGAAGGGCCAACGGTCCAGCCGCTGCGCCGAAATGCCCAGGTCGATCAGCACCTGGCGGATTTCGGTCATGCCGCGCCGATCCAGGTAGACGATCCACAAAATATAGGTGGCAGCACCACTGGCCACTTCCAGCAGCAGCGTGACCAGCACCGGCAGTGCCAGCGCAAGCAGCAGCGAGCGCACCAGCAGCACCACGGCAGCCATCGCAATGGCAGCGACCAGCACCGGCAGCAGCGAGCGATAGTACTCGCGCATTTTCATGCCGGTGACCTTGCACACGTCATGCAGCAGTTTCACCGAGAGGATGGGGTAGACCAGCAGCCAGACCAGCGACACGCCACGCAGGCCACCAAAGTGGGCGCCGACCAGCACGGAGATGGTCATGGCAATGCCGCACATGAGGGTATAGGCCGACAGCTTGCCGGCGTGGCCGGTGGCGATCAGTACCTGCGAGAGCAAAGGGTCCACCGATTTGATCAATCCCATCAGGCACAGTGCACCGAAAGGAATCAGCAGATCGACCCATTTATTCCCCAGCGCGACCTGTACCAGTTCGGGCGAGCAGACCAGCATGCCGATCAGCGCAGGGTAGGTCACGTAGGCGATGCCGCGTGTGAAATGCAGGATGAAGGCCGACAGCTTGGGCAGATCGTCCTGCAGCTTGGCGAACAGGGGCGAGGCGACGTTGGTGGCCAGGGTGGTGATCTGGCTGCTGGGCAGGGTGGCCAGCGAAAATGCCATGTCGTAGATGCCGAGCGCGCGGTCGCCCAGCACCTTGCCGATAATGACCTTGTCGGCGTTTGTGTACAAATACCAGAAGATGCGGCTGCTGGTGACTTTGAGACCGTAGGTCACCAGGCCTACTGCAGCGCGCATGCTGATCTCGCCCGAAGGACGCCACGGCGAGAGCCAGAAGGCGCCCGCCGATTGCACGATGCTCGACACCACGAAGCCCCACACCAGCGACCACACGCCGAAGCCACGCCATGCCAGTGTCAGGCATACCACGCTCTGCACCAGGATGGCCAGGATGGTGATGCCGGCGATGGCCTTGAAATGCAGTTCCTTGCGCAGGAAGGCCAGCGGCACGGTCCCGAAGGCGCCCAGGATGAAGGCCACGGACAGCACGGAGATCATCGCTTCCAGGCGCGGATTGCCAAAGAACTTGGCCATCACGCCACTGAGCACGAAAGTCAGTGCCGACAGCAGGGCGCTGGTAATGAGGGCGATCACGAAGCAGCCATTGACTTCGCTGACGGTCAGCTTGGCCTTTTGCACGATGGCCGAACCGATGCCGACCTCATTGAAAAAGCCAACGAAGCCAATCACCACCATGGCCATGGCCATCAGACCATAATCGGCAGGACTGAGCAGGCGCGCCATGATCAGCGTGCTGCCCAGGGAAAT
>JBJMVX010000056.1:0-18333 GCA_045810445.1 Massilia sp. | reverse complement strand
TGGTGGTAGTTGTCGGTGTTGTAGCCTTCTTCCGCGGCTCTGCCCGCCGCCACGCCTCCGTCGATCCAGTCGTCACCCGAACCGAAGGAAATAGCCGGCACGCCACGCTTGGCGAACGGGAAGTGGTCGGAGCGGAAGAAGTGGCCCGCTTCCGGTTTCGGATCCGGCGTGTACGCTACATTCCATTGCTTGGCCTTGGCCACCAGCAGGTCCAGCAATTCGAGCTTGGCGCTGCCCGAGATATTGAAGTTGCGCGCAGGGCCCATCGGGCTCAGTGCGTCCACATTGATCACGCCTACCGTCTGGTCCAGCGGATAGATTGGGTTGGCCGAGTAATATTCCGATCCCATCAGGCCACGCTCTTCAGCCGTCACCGCCAGGAACACGACGCTGCGCTGGGGCGCCGGCTGCTTGGCATAGCCGCGCGCCAGTTCCAGCAAGGCGGCAATGCCGGTGCCGTTGTCGATCGCGCCGTTGTAAATGGTATCGCCCTTGGCGTCCGGCAGGCCCACGCCCAGGTGATCCCAATGGCCGCTATACATGACAACCTGGTTCGGGCGCGAGGTACCATCGATACGTGCCAGCACGTTCTTCGAGGTGATCACTTGTGCGTCGACCGCGTAATTGGCCGACAGGGTAATGCCCTTCAGTTCCACCGGCTTGAAGGCGCGGGTCTGGGCTTGCTTCTTGAGCGCTTCGAAATCCAGTCCGGCGCGCTTGAACAGGTCCACTGTCAGGTCGCGCTGCAACCACGCTTCCATCGGCGCATGCGCCTTGGCCGGCTGTTTGCGCACGATGTCGTACATGACGTTGGTGTTGGAGTTCTTCACGGTCGGCCAGCCATATGAGGCGCCTGCCGTTTCATGCACAATCAGGGTGCCGACTGCGCCACGGCGTGCCATTTCTTCGTACTTGTAGGTCCAGCGGCCGTAGTAAGTCATGGCCTTGCCGCCAAAGTCGCCTTCGCCGGTTTCGAAGTCCGGGTCGTTGATCAGGACCACTGCCAGCTTGCCCTTCAGGTCGGTGCCCTTGAAGTCATCCCATTTGCGTTCGGGCGCATTGACGCCATAACCAACGAACACCAGCGGGGCGTTCTTGAACGAGACCTTGTGGGCGCCATTCATGGCTGCGCGCACGGCAATATCTTCGCCTTGCGCCAGGCTCTGTTCCTTGCTGCCATCCTTGAGCGTGAGCGTCAGTGGACCCTTGATTTCAAAGCGGCCCAGCGGCACGTCCTGGGTCCAGCTGCGCTGTCCCTTGACCAGGGCGCCGCCTGGTTTCAGGCCAGCGGCCTTGAATTGGGTGATCAGGTAATCGACAGTCTTGGTTTCTCCCGGGGTATTCGGGGCGCGCCCTTCGAAGGCGTCGGACGAGAGCACCTTGACGTCCTGCGACAGGCGCTGCGGATCGAAGGTGGGCGGTGCTGCAGTCGCGGAAGCGGCAGCGGTCAGCAGCAAGACGAGCGTGGCGTGATTCAAGGCAAAACTCCTTGTGGGTTGGGACAGGATAGCCGTGGCCTTGTGGCCAGACGGGCCAAAGTATCCTCGCTAAACTTGCCAAGGTCAAACACGCAATGCCTCAGGCGCGCGCCTGTGTTTACGTAAGGCAATCGAACGCCTGTCAGTATTTCTTACACTGCCCCATGCCCTGTCCTTCCCACCCTTTGCAAGCCCTTGATAAGCAAGCGCTTTCAGGATGGGCATGCGTATTGCTTATTCAGGCAGATCATCCTACAGGGAGTTCCCATGAACTTGCGTCCTTACACCACCGCATTCTCCGCGGCCCTCGTGCTTGCACTCGCTGGCGCCAGCCACAGCGCGTCTGCCGCACCCATCTTCTGGACCGACTGGACCGGGCAGGTCGCCACTGCCGGCTTCCAGGGCGTGGGCACCATCACCACCAACACCACCAGCATTGGCGTGACCTACAGCAACCCACAAGGCGTGGGTTTCTACGATACGGGCGGCGGCACCGATTACTGGACCGGGGGCTCGGGCAGCACCTCGCCCTACACCAGCGCCGCTGTGGACAACCGGCCCACCAACTCGGACATCATCGCCCTGCAATTTGCCGGCACCCAAACCCTGCATTTCTCGCAGGCGATCGCCAACCCCGTGTTCGCCTTCGTCAGCCTGAACGGCAACGGCTATGCCTTCGACCAGGATTTTGATTTGCTCAGTCTGGGCGGCGTCGATGGCAATGCCTGCGGCTACTGGGGTTGCGGCGGCGCGACCAAGGTCGTCGTTGATTTGGGTGGCGGCGTGTTTGAGTATCAGCTCAACAGTAACAATGTGGGCGGCACCGAGCCGCACGGCGCACTGCAGTTCAAGGGCGCCTTCGACACCCTCACCTGGCGCAGCACGTCCAACGAATTCTGGAACGGCTTCACGGTCGGGGTCCAGGGCTCGGCCGATGAAGTCTTCGTGCCCGAACCTGCCAGCCTCGCCCTGTTGGGCCTGGGCCTGGTCGCACTGGGCATCGGCCGGCGCCGGCGCAGTTAATTCGCGCATCATCAGCTCTACCAACAAAGGGGCAGCGCAGGCTGCCCCTTGTCACATCAGCCGCCTTGCAAAATACCTGCCACGCTGTCCCGCCATTCCACCCGGTTGCGGCCAGCATGCTTGGCCCGGTAAAGCTGGTTGTCTACCGCTTCAAGCAAGTCGGCCGCCGACTCGCGTCCTTCGTCGCCCAGGGTCGCACCACCAACGCTGACCGTCAGTACCGAGGACACACTGGAGCCATCGTGCGCGATGCACAATTGTTCGACGGCCTGGCACAGGCAATTGACCAGGTGCTGGGCCTGCGGTGAATAGGTGTCGGGCATGAGCAGCACCAGTTCTTCGCCGCCGTAGCGCGCTGCCAAATCCACCGGACGGCGCATGAAGGAAGCCGCCGTGCGCGCCACCGAACGCAGCACGCGGTCGCCCGCCGGATGGCCATACTTGTCGTTGTACTGCTTGAAGCAATCGATGTCGAGCAGGGCCAGCGACAGCGGTCGCCGATTAGCCTGGGCGCGCTGCCATTCGGCTTCGTACACTTCGTCGAAACGGCGCCGGTTGGCCAGCTCGGTCAGGCCGTCGATATTGGCCAGGCGCTCCAACATGCGACGCTGACGCACCACTTGCAGGTGCAAGGCCACGCGCGCGGTCACCACGGTGGGATTAAAAGGCTTGGCGATGTAGTCGGATGCGCCCAGGTTCAGCCCATTGGCTTCGTCCTCCGGCCGGTCCAGGCCCGAAATGAAAATCACTGAAATGTGCGCGGTGCGGGTGTCGGCGCGCAGGCGGCGCAGCACCTCGTAGCCATCCATGTCGGGCATGACCACGTCGAGCAAGATCAGGTCAGGCGCGTGGTGGCTGGCCTTCTCCAGCGCCTGGGCCCCGCTCTTGGCCATCACCACCGTGTATTCGGGCTTGAGCAATTCCCCCAACACCTGGCGGTTGACGGCATCGTCATCGGCCACCAATACTTTTTGCGGACGGCCGACGTTCATGCGCCCTCCGCCAGTTGTACGTCCAGCGCGCGCGCCAGTTCGCCCAGGGCGGCCAAGGCAGCGCTGTATTCGATATCGTCGACCGCAACGCGCAGTTGCGCCAGCGTGGCGCCATGTGCGCTCGGCGCCAGCACGGCCTGCAGCTCTTGCAGCACGTCGTCGGCCTGGGCGTCGTCACTGCGCAGCAAGGTCTCCAGCCGGCGCAGCAGGCGCTCCACATCGCCCGGCGAACGGGCAGCGCCGGGCGCGGGCGCGTGGATGGCGGCAAAGCCGGCCAGCACGGTCTCCAACATCGCCAGCAGCTCGGGCGCCAAGGCGTCGGCCTGTTCAGTGTGACCGGCGCGCAGGGCTTGTTCCACCGTCGCCGCATGTGCTGCCAGGGCGGCCGCGCCTACATAACCGGCCGAGGATTTGAGGTTGTGGACCAGGGTTTGCAGATGGTCATGGCGGCCCTCCGCCAGCGCCTTGCGTGCTGCCTCCGAGGCGCCCGCATACTCCTGGCTAAAGCCGCGCAAGCGCTTGTGCAGGCGCGCGTGCTTGTGGCTCACACTGGCCAGGGCCTTGTCCCAGTCCACGCCCTCGATGGGCGGCAGCGCAATGTCTTCGGCCGGCGGGTCAACTGCCACCACGGGCGCGAGCGGCACATTGGCCGGACGGCGGCTCGCCAGCCGAACCGGATCTATCCAGCGCAGCAAGGCCTTGAACAGTTCTTCCGGGTCGATGGGCTTGGTCACATGGTCGTTCATGCCCGCCGCCAGACTGTTTTCACGGTCGCCTGCCATTGCGTGCGCCGTCATGGCCACAATCGGCAGCGTGTTGCGGTGGCCGAGGGCGCGGATCTGGCGCGCAGCCGCCAGGCCGTCGATGTCGGGCATGGCGATATCCATCAGGAC
The DNA here is from genome assembly GCA_045810445.1 of Massilia sp. Taxonomy (GTDB): domain Bacteria; phylum Pseudomonadota; class Gammaproteobacteria; order Burkholderiales; family Burkholderiaceae_D; genus Telluria_A. The sequence goes on along the minus strand of JBJMVX010000056.1, from coordinate 13,947 downwards.
CAGGTCATAGTCGCCGTCACGCACCATGTCGATTGCCTGTCCACCGTGCAGGGCCACATCCACCTGCAGGTTGGCCAGGGCCAGGAAGTCGAGCGCCACTTCGCGGTTGTTGGCATTGTCTTCGACCAGCAGGATGTGTGCCCCTTCCAGGCGCGCCAGCTCCAGCGGGCCCAGTGGCATGGGCGCCTCGGCGGCGCCGTCCAGGTCAGGGCGCAGCACCTGTATCAGGCTGTGATAGAGCAGCGAAGGACCCACCGGCTTGGCCAGGAAGCCCTCGGGCTGCACGCTGCTGTCACGCTGGCCTATCTCCTCGCGGCTGCAGCCGCTCACCATGAGAATTGCCGGCGGCGCCAGGAAGCGCTGGTCGGCGCGGATGCGGCGTATGGTTTCAATGCCGTCCCAGCCAGGCATCATGAAGTCCATCAGCACCACGTGATAGGGATTGTTCTCAGCCACCGCAGCGGCCAGCATGGCCAAGGCTTGTTCGCCCGAACAGGCGGCGCTGGCGCCTATGCCGAAGGAGCCCAGCATTTCCACCAGGGCGTCGCAGGCGGTGGCGCTGTCGTCCACCACCATCACGCGCACCTGGTGCAAGGTGGCCAGCGGCGGCGAGACGGCCTGGGTGGCGTCACCGATTCCCAGCCACAGGGTGAAACTGAAACGGCTGCCCACGCCAGGCGTGCTGCTAACCTTGATGGTGCCGCCCATCAGTTCAATCAACTGCTTGGAAATCGACAGGCCAAGGCCAGTGCCGCCGTAGCGACGCGTGATGGAACCGTCGGCCTGGCTGAAGGACTGGAACAGTCGCGCCAGCTGTTCTTCATTCATGCCGATGCCGGTGTCGCTGACCGAAAAGCGCAAGGCCATGACAGTCTCGGAGCGCTCGACGATATCGACCGCCACCACGATGTCGCCCGACTCGGTGAATTTGACCGCGTTGTTGGTCAGGTTGATCAGCACCTGGCCCAGGCGCAGCGGGTCGCCCACCAGGGTGGAGGGCACGCCGCGCGCCACGCGAAACACCAGCTCCACGCGTTTCTGTTCGGTCTTGATGACGGTTACGGTGGACAGGTGTTCGAAAATGTCGCCCAGGTCAAAGGCGACTTTTTCCAGCGTCAGCTTGCCCGCTTCGATCTTGGAAAAGTCCAGGATGTCATTGACGATGCCTAGCAAATGCTCGCCCGCGCCCTGGATCTTGGTCAGGTAGTTGCGCTGTTTGGCGCTGGGGTCGCTCATCAAGGCCAGGCGGCTCATGCCGATGATGGCATTCATTGGTGTGCGAATTTCGTGGCTCATATTGGCCAGGAAGTCGGACTTCATGCGGGTTGCCGCTTCCGCGCGCAGCATGGCGTTTTGCATGGCCTTGCTGCGCATGCCGAGGATGCGCATGAACACCAGCATGTCGAGCGAATTGCCAAATTGCAGGGCGTGCATGGTCCAGAAATTCGCTTCCACCCGGCCGGCAATCACCTGGCTGACCACCACCGAGCTGGCAAAGCTGACTGCCCAACCCACCAGGAAATAAATCCCGACCGCGTCGCCGCGGCGCGCGCGCATGAAGGCGCCCGGCAGACCAAACAGCATGGGCATCAAGCCCAGGGTGCTGACAATGCCAACCAGTACTTGCACGCTGATCAGGTCGGCCGCATAGGCGGCAGCCGAGACGATGGTCAAGCCGGCCCCGGCTTTCATCAAGCGGCTGAACACGCGGTCCAGGCCCGGCCTTGCCAGCGCTTCTTCTACAAACAGATAGGCCCCGCAAGAGGCCATCAGCGCGAACAGGCCGCCCGCGTGCATGGTCATCCAGGCATTGCTCTTCCACAGGTACTGCGCGCCTATGCCGAAAAACTCCATGGAAAAGAGCATGGTGCCGGCCACCAGCAGCGCGAACTTGCCAAACAGCGGTTCGCGCAGATTGATCCATTGCGCCAGGCTGTAGAGCAGCAGGCACAGGCTCAGCCCGGTCAACATGCCTTGCACCATTTGTTCGTTCAAGGCTGCCGCGTGGAAGGCACCCGGTTTGGACAGACTGATCGGCAAAATCTTCGCGCCCCGACTTTCGACCCGCAGCAGCACGGTGTAGGACTGGCCAGGTTCGAGCTGCAGTTGCACGGCAGGGGCGCGCGCGCCCACACTGCCCGTGTGCAGATTGCCCAGCACCGCATGGCGCTTGAGCTTGCCCGCGTTGGCGACATAGGCATCAATACGGTTGATCACGGCAAAATCGATATCAAGCACCCAGCGCCCGTCGCTGGTAGCGGCTACCTGCATGGGTATGCGCAGCCACACGACTTCCTCGTGCACGCCAAGCGTCGCGCTGGCCGACGTGGGGGCGACAAAGGGCGCGTCCGGCGCCATGGCTTGTTCGATGCTCATGTCGCCAGTGCGGTCAAACAGCACGGCGACAGCCGGCCAGGCGGCCACCCGCGGTGTCTGATCATCCAGTTGCAACGGTGCCGCAATAACTGCGGCCCCAGCGCTGGCAGCCATGGCCACCAGCAGCAGACAAGCAAGCCAGCGGACAAAGGACGCGCAGCGCCTCACGCCTTGACTCCTTCGGCCGGTGCGCCAGGACGACGCGTGAGCTTGTGTTCGAGCTTGTTAAGCCAGGCCGGTGCCTTGGGGTCCACATGCCAATCGGCTGTCATGCTGGTGACCTGATTGACCAGGGTCTTGGGCAGTTTCAGCGGCCGTGTCTGGTCCATCAGCACCTTGCAGGTGAACTGGTAACCGACCACGCGCGTGATCATGCGGGCGATGGAAAAATTCGGCAGCACCAGGCGCACGACCCAGTCAAAGCCGCGCACCAGCGCCATCAGCAGCACGAACAACAGGCGCGAAATAAAGGGAACGCGATGCGCGATGCCGATGTCGCTGGCCGTGGTCTTGCCGCACAAAAAACGCGTGAGCAGCACAGGGAAAGGTTTGATCAGGCCCAGTGGAATCACCGCCTGCATGGTGGCCATCAGGGCATTGCCCAGCTTGGGACGGGAGTCCGGTTCAAACGGACGGGCCCGTCCCTGTTCTTGCAGGCGCGCGAACAGTTCTTCGGCCTGCTCCATGGTATGGGCCATCAAGGTGGTCTGCATGCCGAGCACATGCCCCATCACATTCCAGGCGTGCAGGTAGGCTTGTTCGTCACTGCGCGAGAGGCCCAGGCCCAGCCTGCGCAAGCTGCGCAGGAACACATAGCCGAAGGTCAGCAGCGTGTAGGCCAATTCATCCTGGCTGCAGGGCATGCCATCGGCATCCAGGTTCCAGCCGCGCGCGAACATGGCCTTGTGCATGGCGCTGCCGGAGGCGATCAAGTCGATCGGCAGCGGCGGAATAATGCCGGCGGCCACGGTGTTGCTGGGGTTCCCACGCAAAATCAGGTGGCGGATGGTGGCGTGGATCAGGCGCACCTTGAGGATTTGCGGCAGGCCACCGCCACTGTCGCGTGTCATGCCGCCTACCATCATCACAGGAAAGATCATGGCAGCGGTCGAGCGGATGCGGTATTCGGTGCGCTCTTCCAGCTGGCCCGCCACGTGCAGCACGGCCGCCAGATCGGGAATGACATAGCACTCCGGCAGGCTGGAACAGAACAGCAGGGTGCAGGAGAGCATGCCAAAGTCGACAAACAGGGCTTCGGCACGTTCAATGCGTTCCGGGTCGGCCCAGGTGGGTAGCGTCAAGCCCTTGGCAACATAGGCCTCCAGTTCGGCGGCCACGGCCGGGTCGACGTCAGGGTCGGCCTTCCAGGTTTTCATGGGGCCGTTGATCTGCCACTTTTCCATCTGGCGGTTGACCACGCCAAGTATGTCGAAATTGCATGCATGGGTATCGTGACCATGACCATCGCCCTGCCACGGGTCCAGCAAACGCGCAATGGTGTCGTCGGCCAGCGGGTCCGCGCTGCGGCGCAACTGCGCAATATCGGGCGTGTTCTGTTGCAAGGGTCCGCTCATGCCACCGCCCCAGGGTGGGCGCCTGCGCCGCGCCAGCGCCACCAGCCACACAGCGCGCAGAGCAGCGGAATGCCCATGGCAAAGAAGGCGATGGTGCGTGTTTCGACGGGCGAGCCAAAGCACATCTGGAACACCATGCTGCCGCCGTAAATGACCATCGGCAGCAGCACATGCCACTTGGCGATGTCCAGCGCTGGCTGCGGCGCGCGGCGGCGCAGCGTCAGGCGGAAGCAAAAGATGATGAAGAAGGCCACGAAGGTCCAGCCGAAAAAGCCCTGCAGCGTCTCACCAAACCACCAGCCATCGGTCATCGTCATGATCCAGGCCTTGAGCGTGAAGACCATATAAGGATCGGCGCCCAAATCGTAGGCCGTCACCAGCAAGCCGGCCAGCAGCGACATGACCAGCGTATGGCCAAGAGGCGCCACGCCATCGACCGGCGTTTGCCAGATGATCAGGTTGGCCAGCACATAGGCCACATAAGTGAGCGCAAACCACATCAGGGGAATAATGATGGGCACGTCGCCCAGCGTGGGGCCGAGCACCGTCGTGTAATTGTAGGAGCCAAAGAACCAGCCGTAGGACGATCCCATCTGCTCGGCAAACCAGCCGGAACACACGGCAATCACCACGAAATGCAGGGCTGGACGCGCACCGAGCAGATGAATGGCGCTGGTCCAGCAGCAGGCAAACATCAAGATGGAACTGCCGATCAGCATCAGCGTGGTGTCGGACTGGCCACGCGCGGCCGTCATCAGCAAAAACAGCAGCAGCAAAGCGGAGGTGATGACGGGCAGGCGGTTGATCAATGGCTTCATGGGCGTGGGCAGGTGGCTTAGAAATGGGTGGTCAGACGCAGACCGAAGGTGCGCGGATCGCTCGGCTGCAGCATGCCGAAGCTGTCGATGGCAATCGGGCTGACCTTGTTGGAGACATTCTTGACATGGGCCTGCACGCTCCAGCTGCCTTGATCGGGCAGGTATTCGAAGCGCACATCGGTCTCGCTGCGGGCCGGCACGCGGTACTGGCGCAACTGGCTCGGCACGCTGATCAGATAAGACGCGCTGGCTCGTGCGAACACACCGGCTTTCAGGCGCGCACTGGCCAGGCGCAGGCTGTGCTCGTAGCCAAGGGTGGCTGCGGACGACGGTGCGCGGTCAAGCTTGCGGCCCGCCCAGGATTGCTGGCCGTCCGGCGAGTAGCTGACGTAATGCGCGTCCAGCAGGGTCAGCGCGTAACTGATGCGGTCAAGGGCCGTGGCATTGAGCTGGCCATCGAGCTCCAGACCATTGACGCGCGCCACGCCCGCATTGGTGGTGACAAACCGCGGCGCGCCCTGCACCAGCGCCACGCCCGACAACTGCAGATTCGAATACGCGTAATGGAAGGCCGTGGCATTCAGGGTGGCTTTGTTGCCCCAGAAGCGGGTCTTTGCGCCTGCCTCGTAGGAGGTCAGCGTTTCCGGCTGGTAGATCAGGGTAGCGGCGGGCACCGACAAGGCGGGCGGGCAATCGATGCCGAGCGCGCGCGTGCCGGCCAGGCAGCCATCATTAAAGCCCCCTGCCTTGTAGCCGGTGGACACGGTGGCAAAGAGCAGCGTGGCCGGCGCCAGGTCATATTCGGCACCCAGGCGCCAGGTGCTCTTGTGACTGCGCACTTCGGCCGCATTCAAGAGGCGCAAATCGGTGGCGGGATCAAAGTCACTGCCCAGTTGGTAGTTGGTCGAGCCGATGCGCGACTTGTCGTCGGTCGTGTAGCGCCCGCCGGCAGTCAAGCGCAGCGCGGGAATGAGGGCGTAGGTGGCCTGGCCGAACACCGCCTTGGCCACGGCCACGGTCGGGTCGTTGGGGAACACATAGTAAGGCGGCAGGCCCAGCATTTCCAGGTCGCGGAAGCTGTAGCGGTCGGCCGACTCTTCGCGGAAATAATACAGGCCGGCCTGGGCGCTCAGCGCACCACCGGTTTTGCTGGCCACCCTGACCTCATGCGAATCCTGGCGGAATGCGCCGCTGAACGATTCGCGCACACCCAGCGCAAAAGTGGGCGTCAAGCCGTAATAGAAATTGGCCAGCGCATCATGGTCAAAGCGGCGATGGGCGCCCAGGTAATGCAGGCTCGCGCGCTCGAAGTCCCAGTCCAGCTGCGCGCCCACGCCGCTGCTGACGGCGCGGCTATAGCCTTGCGCAGGCGGCGCATTGGGCGCGATGAAGCCATTGGTCAGGCGTGCGCTGGTGCTGCCGGGTATCCAGCTTGGCGTTCCGTCCGGGGCAATATTGTAGAAATTTCCGACCGGGACAAAACTGTCGTTATTGTTGCGCACCACTGCATGGTCGTAACGCAGCAGCACACTGGCGAACTTGCCCAGCGCCAGCTTGGCTGACAGACGGGCCGCCACATCGTCGCGGTCCATGCCCAGCTGGTAAGGCGTGCCCTGGCCGTTGTGCAGATAACTGTCATGCCGGTTCCAGGCCAGCGCCGCGCGCAAGGCCAGTTGTTCATTGACCGGCACATTGAGCATGGCCGTGGCTTGGCGGCTGGCGTAGTTGCCCAATTCCAGGCTGGCCGCGCCCTCCAGCTCCCGCCCCGGGGTGGCAGAAATAACGTTGATGACGCCGGCGGTGGAGTTGCGCCCGTACAGGGTGCCCTGGGGTCCGCGCAGCACTTCGATGCGGTCGAGGTCGAAAAAACTGACGTTCTGGGCTTGTGGACGGGCGATGTAAATACCGTCCAGCATGAAGGCGGCCGAGGGGTCGCCCTTCTCCGTGGTGTCCGCATTCGAGACGCCGCGGATGGTGATTTTCAAGCCGTCCGGTGCGCCGTCCAGATGCACGCTGGGCAAACGGGCGCCCAAGTCTGCAGGCGTACTCAAGGAGGCGGCTGCCAACTGGTCCCCGCTCAAGACGCTCATGGCCACTGGGGTTTTCGAGGCTGGGGCAGCGCTGCGCTGGGCCGTGACTAGCACTTCGGGAATCGGTTCAACGCTCTGCTGCGCCCAGGCCGGCGCCAGGCCGGGCGCGAGCGCGGCGCACACCACTACAGCTGGCAAACGCCGACGCTTTTGCCCAGACTGAACTGCCATAGAAATGCACTCCCATGCATGGTGGTGGATGGCGTGCCGGCGCCGTAGTGATGGAGCAAGCAATAGTTTCACGCCGACATCTTTTTTGAAAGTCTAACAGGTAGTGCCACCATCTCCAACCGGGGCCGCCCCGCCAATGAAAAAAACCCGGTGCGAGTGCACAGGCGACCGACAAGCGGTGGACTGCGGCACCCACGCCAGCGCCGAATGCCTGTACTATGCCTTATCAAAATGCTCAGATTCACCGGGCACGACCTTGTACCAGCAATCCCATGGAGTTTTTTCGCGTGGCCGAATCGAACGACATTGCCCTTCTGCGCGCCCAGGTATTCCAACGCCTGTTACTAGCGGTCGTCGTACTGGGCGGAATCACTGCCGTGCCGAGCGTGGTGCTTGCCGCCAGCGAGCGCCTGTGGCCAATCGCCATCATGGATACCGTGGCCATGGTGTGGCTGATCACCATCTGGCGCTGGACCGGCATGCGCTATGCATTGCGGGTGTTCAGCTTTCTGGCCGTGGCGTTTATTGTCGGCGTCGGCCTGCAGGCCAAACAGCTACCGGTCAGCCAGGTCTACCTGACAGCCGTGCCAGTCCTCGCTGCCTTGCTGCTTGGCTTGCGCCCCGCGCTGTACTGGCTCGCTGCCAGCGGCGGCGCAATCATCGTGTTTGCCGTGGCACCGGGAAGCCTCGCCCTGCCCTGGCAACAAGCCTTGCCCGCACTGCTGAAAGCCTGCGTGATCGGTCTGAATTTCCTGTTCATCACCGGCATGATTACCCTTTCCTGCGGCTTCCTGCTGCGCCACCTACAGCGCTCGCTCGATGCCATGGAGACCGGTCGCCTGGACATACACCGCCTGGCCAATTACGACGTCCTGACCGGCCTGCCCAACCGCCGCATGCTGACCGACCATATCGACCGACTGCTCGAGAGCGCGACCCGCGCCGCCCACTTTGGCGCCGTCATCTACGTCGACCTCGACCACTTCAAGGACATCAACGATGCACGTGGCCACGCACTGGGCGACGCGCTGTTATGCGAAGCGGCCGCCCGCCTGACCGTCTTGATGCGTAAGGGTGACGTTGTGGCGCGCGTGGGCGGCGACGAATTCGTGGTGCTGCTCGCCCAGCTGGGCAGCGAACGTGGCGCCGCCGCCCACATGGCGCGTGCGATGGCAGACAAGATCCGCACCACCCTGGGCGAGCCTTTCGATGTCCAGGGCGAGCACTACCAGTCCAGCGCCAGCCTGGGTGTCACCCTGCTGCCCCAGGCCGGGCGCGCGAGCGAAGACCTGCTGCGTGAAGCCGACACTGCCATGTACCGCGCCAAGGCCGGTGGACGCAATGGCATTGCGTTTTTTGAAGATGCCATGCAAGCTGAGGTTGAGCAGCGCCTGGACCTAGCGCGTCGCCTGGCCCAAGCGCTGGAGCTGGGCCAGTTGCAGATGCACTTCCAGCCCCAGCTCGATCGGGAGGCAAGGATAGTCGGCGCCGAATTGCTCATGCGCTGGCGCCTGCCCGACGGCACCATGGTCGCGCCCAACACCTTCATTCCCATCGCCGAACAATCAGGCTTGATCATTTCGCTGGGCCAGTGGGCCTTGCGCGAAGCCTGCAATGCCGTGGTCAAGCTCGCTGCGGCCGGCCATCCGATTGCGCTGTCGGTCAACGTCAGCCCGGTCCAGTTTCGTCAGCCTGACTTCGTGGCCCAGGTGCGCGCCACGCTGGCCGCAAGCGGCGCACCCGCGAACATGCTGATCCTGGAAGTGACCGAAGGCCTGTTGATTGAAAAAATCGACGAAACGGTCGGGCGCATGAACGAGCTGACCGCGCTGGGACTGCGTTTTTCCATCGACGACTTTGGCACCGGCTACTCCAGCCTGGCCTACCTGCGCCGCATGCCCCTGTACGAACTGAAGATCGACCGCAGCTTCATCCATGACACCCCGGACAATCCGAACGGCGCAGCCATCGTGCAAGCTATCCTGGCGATGGCGCGCCACCTGCAGCTGCGCGTGGTGGCCGAGGGCGTGGAAACCGAGGACCAGTCGCGCTTTCTGATGGCGCATGGCTGCGATTGCCAGCAAGGCTATCTGCATGCCCGGCCTGCCCCTTTTGCCGAGCTGCTTGCCAGAATCACAAGCTGAGTTCGACTTCCCCGCATGCGCCGTTCTGCTTTACACTGCGGCGATGGAAATCGACGAAACCGCAAGCAGCAACGCACAGGCCAAGGCGCACGAACAGGCGAGCGCCTTCGATGCCGAACCGCTGGAGCTGGCGCTCGAGGCGGCCGGGCTGGACCTGTGGGAAAACAATCTGCTGACCGGCGCAGTCACGCGCAAGGCGGTAAAGATATTTGCCGAGCTGGGCTACCCCGCCCACGAAGCGGCAGCCTACATGGACGACCTGTTCCTGCTGGTGCACCCGGACGACGTGGCACGCGTGAAGGAAGCACTGGCCCAGCACCTGGAGGGCATCACAGCGCACTACCGCTGTGAGTTTCGGGTGCGCGCCAGCAATGGCGATTGGGTCTGGTATGCCAACTACGGCAAGATCATGGGCGACACCCCAGGCGTGCGCGGCCATCGCCTGATCGGCGTCACTTTCAACATCAACGAGCGCCGCACCAGGGAAGAACGGCTGGAGCAGCAACAACAGCTGCTGAGCGCCAGCGAACAGCGGCACCGCGATCTGCTGCACAATCTGCACACCGGCATCGTGGTGCACGGGCCCGATACGCGCATCATCTACAGCAACCCGCGCGCCAGCGACCTGCTTGGCGTGACGCCCGACCAGATGGCCGGCAAGAGCGCGCTCGACCCGGCCTGGCACTTTGTCGACGAACAGGGAACGATCATGGCGCCGGACGACTATCCGGTCACCCGCGTGCGCACCCATCTGCAAGCACTGGAAGGCCTGGTGCTCGGTGTTCGCCAAAACAATAGCGAGCAGATCGTCTGGCTGCTGGTCAATGCCTTTCCCGAATTCGATACCGCCGGCGCACTGGTGCAGATCGTCGTCAATTTCGACGACATCACCCCGCGCAAGCTGGCCGAAGAAAAGATCCATTACCTGGCGTTTTTTGATGCGCTGACGGGCTTGCCGAACCGGCGTCTGTTGATGGACAGGCTGCAGGCGGCCCTGGTGGCATCGGCCCGCAGCGGGCGTCACGGCGCACTGCTGTTTATCGACCTGGATAAATTCAAGACCATCAACGATGTGCTGGGCCATTCGGTCGGCGACCAGATGCTCATCCAGGTGGCCGAGCGCATCGTGGCCTGCATGCGCGCCAGCGACACGGTTGCGCGCTTGGGTGGCGATGAATTCGTGGTGCTGATGGCCGACGTCGACAGCGACAGCGCAGCCGCCTCGCAGAAAACCGTCATCGTGGCCGAGAAGATCCGCCAGGCACTCAACCTGCCCTACCAGTTGAAGGGCAGCGCCCACCACAGTTCACCGAGCATCGGCGTCAGTCTGTTCCTGGGCAACCAGGACAGTGCAGACGTGCTGCTGCGCCAGGCCGATATGGCCATGTACAAGGCCAAGGATGCGGGCCGTAACACCCTGCGCTTTTTCAGCGCGGCCATGCAACTGGCGGTGGAAACCCGGGCAGCGCTGGAAGGCGATTTGCGCCATGCGGTCGCGCGCGGCGAACTGCGCCTGCTGTACCAGGTCCAGGTCGACGAAGCCGGACACGCCCTGGGCGCCGAAGCGCTGGTGCGCTGGGTGCACCCGGAACGCGGCACGGTCTCGCCCATGCAATTCATCCCGATTGCCGAAGAGAGTACCCTGATTCTGGCCATCGGCGGCTGGGTGCTGGAGACCGCCTGCGCCCAACTCGAAGCCTGGCAGCGCGACCCGCAGTTGCGCCATTTGACACTGGCGGTCAATGTCAGTGGCCAGCAATTTCGCCAGAGCGAATTCGTCGGCACGGTGGCAGCGCTGCTGGCGCGCTACGACTTTGACCCCGCGCGCCTGAAACTGGAGTTGACGGAAAGCGTGGTCCTGAACGACGTCAACGACGTGGTGGCCAAGATGCACGCGCTGCGCGCGCTCGGGGCGCGGCTGTCGATGGACGACTTCGGCACCGGTTACTCCTCGCTGTCCTACCTCAAACAGCTGCCGCTGGACCAGATCAAGATCGACCAGAGTTTTGTGCGCGACATAATCACCGACCCGACTGACGCGGTCATGGTGCGCACCATCATTGACCTGGCGCGCAATTTCGATTTGCACGTGATTGCCGAAGGCGTGGAAACGGCGGCCCAACTGGCTTTTCTCCAGCAGCACGGCTGTAGCGCATATCAGGGTTATTTGTTCAGCAGGCCCATTCCCCTGCCCGACTTCGAAATCCTGGCGCATAGCCTCCTGCCCGCGTAGTCCACGCAAAAAACCCAGGCGGGGGGCCGCCTGGCAAATTGCACTACGGGAGAAACCGTACGCTGACGTCTTACGATTTGGTGATGACGAACACGGCGCTCTGGGTGTTGTCGACGCTGTCGAGCAGCACGCCCAGCTTCGGCACGCCGCCGCTCATCGACATTGGCGTGACCACGCCCTTGAGGGTGGCATTGAGCGTGCAGCCGCTGCCGCTGGTGGCCACCTGCAGGTCGTACACGCCGGTCACGCCGTGCTGGACCAATTTTCCGCTGAAGCTGCAGCCCACCGCGCTGGCACTTAAGTTGCCGCTGGCGTCGATGGTCAGGCCGTTGACGTCTTCCATGGGTTTGCCAATGCCGGCCGTGCGCAGGATGCCTTTGTAGTTGCCGGCCAGGGTCGCGAGCGGGATGGCGTCGTCGTACAGGGTTTTGGCCGAGCCGTCACCCCACAGTTTTTGACTGGCTGCGCTGGCATTGAAGCTGCCCATGGACCCGGAGATTGCCACCTGCAAGTTGGTGCTGAAGGTGCGGCCAAAGCGGCCATTAGTTTCCTGCGCGCCGACCTGGTTGCTGTCGTCGATGAAATTGGCCCAGGAAATGCGCTCTAGGGCGCTGATGGAGTTGGTGGCCGACAGCAGGCCGTGGGGGTGCCCGGCCAATACGCTGCCGTTGACGAAGTGCATACCCTGGAATTGGTTGTTGTCGAGCATGGTGTAGATGCCGCTGAAGCCGCCGTAATTGACATCGAAGATGCCGGCCGTGAATGCGGGGTGATGGACATCGCTGACCTGTGCCGGGGCGTTGCCGCCTCCACCGCCACACGCTACCAGGGCGCTGCCGAACAAGAGGGAGACCAATACTTTTGAAAATGCCATTGCGGATCCTTGACTGAAGGCGTTGGAATGCCGGGAGCAGACATGCCCCGGTCAGGACCACAGTGTCGCGTCTTCATAGGGGAAAATCGTCCGCGCGGATCGGCACGGACGTGAGTATGGGCTGGGGAACGCCGGAATTTCGGCAAAAACTGATAGGGCGGGTAGTAACGCCAGCATCACTGTCCTTGCGAAAGCGAGGACCCATACTGCATTAACTCAGCGAAACGGCACCAACTCTGAGTTGGCGAAGTATTGGTCCTCGCTTTCGCAAGGACAGTGAGTGAGAGGTTCGCACTAGTTATTGAGCCGGAGGTGCGCACTATTTATTGAGCCGGAGGTTCGCACTATTTTTTGCGCCGGAGGTTCGAACTATCATCGGCACGGACATGAATATGGGTTGGGGAGCGCCGGAATTTCGGCAAAAATTGAAATGGCGGAAGTAACGCCAGCATCACTGTCCTTGCGGAAAGCGAGGACCCATACTGCATTCACTCAGCGAAGCGGCATCAACTCTGAGTTCGCGAAGTATTGGTCCTCGCTTTCGCAAGGACAGTGAGTGAGAGGTTCGCACTATTTTTTGCGCCGGAGGTTCGCACTATTATTGCGCCAGAGGTTCGCGCTGCTTTTTTCGCCGCAGGTTCGCGCTGCGTTTTTCGCCGCGGTTCGCACTGTTTTTGCGCGCGGAACGGCACTACGCTGGCGCTGGCTCGCCCAACTGCGCGCGCCACGCCGACGGCGCCATCCCGGTCACCCGCTTGAACGAGGCATTGAAGGTAGATTTGCTGTTGAAACCGCAGGCGAGCGCCAGCTCCAGCAAGGTCGACCCCGCATGCTCAGGCACTTGCATGCGCTTCTGAACCTCGGCAATCCGCAACCCGTTGACGTAATCGAAGAAATTGAGCCCAAGCACATGATTGAGATATTGCGACAGCAATTGCGGCGTTGCACCAATGCGCTCGGCTAGCTGGGTGAGCGTGAGATCGTTTTCCAGATAGTCGCGATGTTGTCCAACACGCCGCATGAGCCGTTCGCCGATCAGCTCGCTCGCCGCCTCGGTCATGCCTGAACGTGCATACTTCTCACCTGCCGGCGCTTCTGCAACGCTCGCCGCAGCCGGCATCGGCGCGGCCACCGGCTCGGGCAGTAGCACCGGCAAACTGCGCAGGCCGTACCAACCCACAAAGTACAGCAGCCCCAATCGCCCCGCACACAGCAGCCAGATAACCCAACGCCCATACAGCGTGGCCGGTATCCAGATCAACAGCAAGGCCAGAATCACGCCCGACAGGCACAACATCCACTTGAGGTCGCGCTCCCCGGTCGATGAAAAATTCTCCCGCACGCGCCGGCGGTGCTGATGCAACAGGCGAAAGGTCAGAATAGCGTAACCAAAGCAGAGCACCTGGCATAACAACAAGGTCATCCCGAACACGGCTGAGAGCAAGGTGGAAGAAAACGGACCGCCAGCGGGCATGGCATGCCGCATCCACAGCAGGACCCCAAAGAGCCACAGCTGCACGATGAAATGCACTGACTGACGGCGCCCGTTGGGCAGCCCCGTCATGCTGCGCACGTACAGATAGTAGAACGGTCCCATGCTTGCCAGCGGCCAGTCGAACACGCCAAAGAGCCCCGGCTCGTCGCTGTACAGGTCCGCGAAACAGAGC
>JBJMVX010000055.1:0-20369 GCA_045810445.1 Massilia sp. | reverse complement strand
GATCAGGGCCTTGGCCGTGCCCTTGAGCGAGCCGAGGCCGCCAGCGGGCTTGGTATAGGGCTTGATGGGGATGATTTTGGTGGGCATGGCTTGCTTCAAAGACAATGGCTGGCGCACTCTAGCATAGGCCGGCGCCATGCTCCAGTATAGCCTTGCGCTGAGGATGAGACGAACCTGGCGGCTGGCAGCGAGCGTTGCAAAAAGGGGAAACTGAACGCGTTTTCAAAAATGCTGATTTTTTAGCATGTCGTTTTGTCTATACTCGCTAAGGTCCACCGCCCTCACTGGAGAACGAATGCCGATTGACTTCGATGCCTTGCGCAAGCAGGAAGCGCCCTCGCTGGCTGATTCTCCCCTCGGTCCTGCCGGTCTGGCCTTGTCCGGCGGCGGCATTCGCAGCGCGACCTTTTCACTGGGCGTATTGCAAGCGTTGGCAGTGCACGGCAAACTGGCGTCGTTCGACTACCTGTCGACCGTGTCAGGCGGTGGTTACATTGGCGGTTGGCTGAGCGCCTGGATCCATAGGAGCAGCCTGGACGAGGTCCAGGCCGAGCTGGCCAAGCCATGTGGCAATCGCGATGGCAATCCGGCCTCGCAGGAACATGGGGCCATCAGCTGGTTGCGCCGCTACAGCAATTACCTTTCGCCCCGGGTGGGCTTGATGTCCATCGATGCGCTGACCCTGATCACCACCTGGATACGCAACGTCCTGCTTAACCTGGTCATCCTGCTCGCCCTCTTCGCCCTGTTGGCCCTGCTTCCTCGCACGCTGGTGTGGCCCGCGCAAAGCGCGCTGGCAAACAGTGCTGCGACCGCGCTTGCCATGTGGGTGGCGTTAGGTGCGCTGGCGATCATGCTGGTGGCAATGATGTTCAATTTTTTCTCGGGTCAGGGGCCGCGCAAGTCCTGGCCCTGGGTCAGCACGGGACCAGGCGTCATGTGTACCGTCCTGGTGCCAGGCGGCGTCGCAGCCTGCGCGGCGAGCCTGTGGCTGTTCGGCAGCGGGAGCGAGCGCCTTTCGCTGGCCGGCATGGCCCTGTTCGCCATGTTGCTGGGGGTCTGGTTGCTGTGGCTGATGTTTACCCTCGTGCGCGGCCTGGCCAGCAAAAAGCTCAAAGCCGCGCTATCGAATTTTTCGCAGGAAGCGACCGCCTTCGTTCTGGCCAGCGCTGTATGCGTGGCGGTCAGCGCGGGCTTGATGGCAGCGGCAAGCGCCGGCTTTGCGGCACTCAAGCTGAACGATCCTGTGTACCAGAGCGTGGTCGTGATCACGTTCGGGCCCACCGCCTTCCTGGTCATGTTTGGCATCGTCGGCTCCATTTTCGTGGGCATCGTCGGGCGCGCCTACGCCGAGCGTTCGCGCGAATGGTGGAGCCGCATGAATGCCTGTTTTCTCATCGCCGGGCTGGGCTGGTTGGCCCTGACCGCCTGCGCTTTCTATGTGCCCGCGCTGGTGGAATGGGCCGCTGCCAATGCCGGCCCCTGGCTCAAGGCGGCAGCCGGCGCCAGCTGGTTGACTGCCGCGCTGGGCGTGCTGGTCGGTCCTCGCGTGGCGGGCAAATCGGACAAGGCCCGCATCCGTATGATGTCGCTGGTCAATGCCCTTGCCATTGTGTTGATGCTGACCTTTATCGTCGCGGCGGAAAGCCTGACCGATACCGTGCTCAGTGCCCTCAACCGCCCCGCCACGTCCACTGCCAGCGTGGGAAAGGCGCTCACCGTGGATCTGCACCTGGTCGACAAGCCAGGCGAACTGACGCACCGCGTCACGATACGCGCCCAGGGCATGCGATTTGGCACGGCGCTCAATGGCCACATGGCGCAATTGCGGCAGTCGCTGGAGAACGATATGGTGAACCCGGCCCTGCTGGCGACCCTCGCCGTCCTCTTGCTGTTTGGCTGGCGCGTGGACGTCAATATTTTCTCGCTCCACAATATGTACAAGAGCCGCCTGATCCGCTGCTATCTGGGCGCGAGCCGCGCGTCCGGCCGCAGGGCCAATCCGTTTACCGGTTTCGATGAAGACGACGACATCGTGCTGGCCAGGCTGGCCGACGCCAACGGCAAGGTGCAGCGTCCCCTGCACATCCTCAACGCCAGTCTGAATCTGTCGCAAGGCAAGAACTTGGCCTGGCAAGAACGCAAGGCCGCCTCCTTCGTGCTCACCCCCCAGGTCTGCGGTTTCCAGCTGGCGAAGACCCAGGGCGACAGCCGTCAGCAGGGCGCCTACCGTCCTACTGCCGAATATGGCCGGCGTGGCACCGACGGCGACGGTTTCAGCCTGGGCATGGCCATGGCCACCTCGGGCGCGGCAATCAGCCCGAATATGGGCTTGACCTCCAACCCTGCCCTGGCGTTCATCCTCACGGTTTTCAATATCCGCCTCGGTCGCTGGAGCGCCAACCCCGCTCGCGACGCCTGGCGCGACGCCAGTCCGGCCATCGGCCTGGTGGCCCTGTTTTCCGAGCTGTTCGGCTTTTCCAACGAGACATCGAACTTTGTCTACCTGTCCGATGGCGGCCACTTCGACAACACCGGCATCTACGAACTGGTGCGGCGTCGCTGCCGGGTGATCTATGTGGTCGATGCCGGCGCCGACGGCGACTTGCGCTTTGAAGACCTGGGACGCGCCATTCGCCAGTGCCGCATTGATTTTGGCGTCGATATCGACATCGATCTGAAGGACATGCGCAAGGACGGTGAGACGCTGCCCCAGTCCGGCTTTGCCCAGGGCAGCATTCACTTCAATGACGGTACGCCCGACGGCATCCTCATCTGCATCAAGCCGACCCTGTGCGCGGAGCGCGACGAGCCGGTCGACATCCACGAGTTTGGCGCGCGCAATGCCAGCTTTCCCCACCAGACGACGGCCGACCAGTTTTTCAATGAAAGTCAGTTCGAAAGCTACCGCTTGTTGGGCAAGCACATCGGCGAGGCCTGCCTGAGGCAGACTGCCCAGCACTTGCCCCCCGCCGTGTCGGCCCCGCGCCGGGAACGACAAATCGCGGCGCAGCCAGTCGCCGTGCTGCCTGAAGTGTTCAAGATGCTTTCCGTGTTCACCATCCTGTTCAGCTTTGCCTTCATCCTCATCGACAAGCTCGGCTGGCGCAACAGCAGCTTGTTCGATACCATCGACAGCGGCTATGCCCTGCTCTACACGGCGCTGTTCTGTGTGCAGTATCGGCTACTGGCCGGCCACGTCGGCAAAGGCCTGGGCCGCTACTGGGGACTTGCCCTGCTGTGGGGCGGGACGGCACTGGCCTTGACCGGCGGGCTGTGCGACCTGCTGGAAAACCTGCGGCACTGGCAGCATGCGACAACTAGCTCAGTGTGGCCCCAGGTCTTCGATTACACGGACGTGAAATTCAAGGCCTTCTTTGTCAACCTGATCGGCTGGCTGGCACTGGCGCTGCTGTCCGTGAGGCGCCGCTTGTAGCAAGGTCTGCTGCTTGGCCTCGCCCACTAAGCAGAGGCGTCGCCCGGCATGGCTGGCCCGTTGATCGTCTGCAGCAGGGCCAGCGCGCCACTGTCCGCCTTGCCCAGGCCGTCAAGCAGCGCCTCCTTGCTCACGCCCTCGTTGACGCTGATCAGGCACACGGCACGGTTTCTGCCGCCCTCTTTTGCCATGTACATCGCCACGTCGGCAATCTTGAGCGCGTCTTCCCAGGGATGCTCGGCAAACAGCGGATAGGACACGCAACCGGCCGACATGGTCACCGGGATCGCCTTGCCATCAACCATGACGGGGCGCTCGCCGATGATTTTCAAAGCGCGCTCGGCCAGCACGGTCATGCCGTCAGCCGAGGTGCCCGGCAACACCAGCACAAATTCCTCGCCGCCCCAGCGCACCACCACATCATGCTGGCGCACCAGCGCCTGCAGGCGCTGGGCGATGTCGACCAGCACCGCGTCGCCTGCCGCATGTCCCCAGGTGTCGTTGATGCGCTTGAAATGGTCGACGTCGAGCAACATCAGGCCCACCCCAACGCGGTAGTTGCGGTCGCGCGACTTGCCGCCCAACTGGGCTTGCTGCTGTCCCATCAGGGCCACGCAATGGCGGCGGTTGAACACGCCCGTCAAGGGATCATGCACCGACTGGTCGCTCAGCACCGCATTGCTGTCTTCGAGCAGGCGGTTACGGTTGCGGGCGCGCTTGATCATCTGGATCAGGAGGGCCGCGCCCAGTGCCAGGGCAACGGCCACCGTCGCCCACAGGCGCTGTTGCCAGGCGCGCGCGTCAATCTCGGCCTGGCGCCGGCTGCTCTCTAGCGACAGACGCACGATTTCATTATCCTTGCGCTCGCCAGAAAATTTCTCCTGGGCTTCGGCAATCGCTTTTTCCCGGTCGTCGTGGCTGGCCTCTTCCTTGAGCGCGATGAAGCTGTGCAGCACACCGAGCGCCTCCTTGTTCTTGCCGCTGCGTTCATACACATCGGCCAGGGCATTGGTGGCATCGATCACATAACTCTTCGCGCCTGCCTTGTTCAACAGGGCAATCGACTGTTGCAAAGTCTGTATGCCCTTGGCGCTGTCGCCTGTTTCGGCCTGCACCCGTCCCAGGCTGACCAGGGCCACGCCCTTGGCCACGGGCTTGTTCTGCTTGTCGGCCAGGGCGATGGCTTGCTGCGACAGGTCCAGCGCCTGCTTGAAGGATTTTTTCTCGGCGTGGTATTCCGCCAGATTGACCAGGGCCACCAATTCGGAGTCGCCCAGGCCCTCGTGCGCGCGGGTGATGCTGAGCACATCGTTGAGGGCGGCGAGCTGCTTGGCAGGCTCACCCTTGAGCGAATACAACCAGGCTGAATTGCCGCGAATATAGGCCATCATGTAGACAAAGCCGATGCGCTCGGCCAGCTCGTAAGCTTCCCTGGACAGGCTCTCGGCACGCGTGAGATCACGCCGGCCAATATTGGAGAGCATCAGCAAGTTGAGTGTGCGCACCTGCTCGGCCGTGTTGCCCGTGCCGATAGCCAATTTGGACGCCTGCAGTCCCTCGTCAATGGCCCGCGCATGTCTGCCGGTCGCATCGTAGATCCCGGCCAGCACGTAGTGCACGGCCTGCATCACGTTCGGATCGGTCGAGGAGATCGCTTCTATCTTGGCCTGCAAGGCCTGGGCCGCCGGCACTTTCTGCATGCGAATGGCCTGCTGCGCCTGGCGCAGCGTGTGGTACTGGCCGCATGGGACACATTTTTCCTTGACTGCCATCTCTTCCAGGGCGTCCAGCTCGGCACCGGTCCTGGCCGGATTTTCCGCAGCGATGTACAGCGCTGCCAGGGCTGCGTGATAGCGCATGCGCAGCTCGGGCGCGGCAGCGGGCAAGTCCGCACTCAGGCTGGCGAGTTGGTCGGCCGCGATGGCCGGCGAGACGAAACCGTGCTGGCGCTGCTGCTCGAGCACGTCGGCGATATCGGTGGGGGCGGCCATGGCAGGCGCACAGCACGTAAAGACAGCAAACGCAAAACACAGGTAACACGGCTTGGTCATGGAAGGCCCTGGTGGCGTACTTGCCAGCACAGGCTGGCATGCGATGTACGTCAGTATCCTTAGGGCATTTGTTGATGTCAAATGATGATGTGGCTGCCGTGCGCTATCAACCTGATGTTTTACCAACCTTGCCGCCAAGGCAAGCAAAACGCGTGCAAAGCGCCCGCATTTCGCGCCGATTTGCAACGTGCGCAAACGTGTGCGGCAAATGCCAATGATAAACTTCGGACTAGAAAATTGAACAACTGAGAGGGCGTGGCACTGTGGAAGATTTGGTCAAAACGGGCATCCTGGGTCTGGACGAAGTGCTGTACGGCGGCATCCCGCGCAACAACAACCTGATCGTCGAAGGCGCGCCTGGTTCGGGCAAAACGACGCTGGGGCTGGGCTTCATCTACGCTGGCGCGGCGCTCTACGATGAGCCGGGCGCCATCGTCTCGTTCGAACTGGAGCCGGCAAAACTGCTGCGCGACGCTGCCGGCTTCAACTGGGATCTGCAAGGACTGATCGATGCCGGAAAAATCAAGATCATCCAGACCAGTCCCGCGGTCCTGCTGAGCGAATTTCGCAATGCCGACGGCGCTTTTGCCGCTGCGCTGCGCGCGATTGGCGCCAAGCGCCTGCTCATCGATGGCCTGACACCCATGCGCCTGTACGCAGAAGTGCACGACATGCCGTTTCGCGAGGATGTGCACCTGCTCATCGAGGGCTTGACCCGCCTGGGCGTGACCACCATGGTCACTGCCGAAAAAGACGAGTCGCTCGCCGGCGTGCATTCGCATGAACGCTTTGTGTTTGACACCATCATTGCCCTCACCCGCGAGGAAACCCGGCGCCGCGTGCACCGCCGCCTGAATGTGCTCAAGTCGCGCGGCCAGGATTTCATCGGGGGCAGCCACACCATGCGCATCGAACCGAACGTGGGCATCCATGTCTATCGGCGCGCGCAGTCGCGCCCGGTCGCCTCGGAAGACCAGCCGACCTCGGACGAGCGGCTCTCGACCGGATCGAATGCGCTGGACGAGATGATGGATGGCGGCATCTACAAAGGCTCGGTCACCATGGTCACCGGCATTTCGGGCACAGGCAAAACCGTGCTCAGTGTGCAGTTCCTGACCGCCGCCGTGCGCGCAGGCCACAAGACCTTGCTGGTGAGCCTGGACGAGCATCCGCGCCAACTGATGCGCAACGCCGGCACGCTCGGCCTTCCGCTGGCCGAGATGGTGGAAAAAGGCGAGATTTTCATCCACTACGAGTCGCCCCTGGAGCTCGAACTGGATGTGCACTTCGACCGCATCATCAAACTGGTCGAAGCGGAAAAAATAGACTGCGTAGTGTTCGACTCGGTGGCCGTGTACGAAATGACCAGCCGCGACGAGGTGGCCGATTACCTGTATGCGCTGGCCACCTTCTTCAAGGACCGCCTGGCAACCGTCTTCTTTAATTACGAAAGCCCTGAACTGCTGGGCATTTCGCAAATCAGCGAAGAGCTCAAGGGTTCTCACCTGGTGGACAACATCATCCTCCTCAATTACGTGGAAATTTCCACCGTGCTCAGGCGTGCCATTGCCGTACCCAAGGTGCGCGGCAGCCGCAACCTGCAAGTCACGCGCGAATACGTGATCGGAGAAGGTGGCCTGTCCCTGGTCGACGATACGGACGTGGACGATGGCAACGTCGTGCCGCAACTGCCCTTCTCCTCCTACTACGGCCTGCTGTCGCGTTCGCCGTCGCGGCAAAGTCCGCTGATCGAGGAGGCTGTGGCCAATGGCAACAAACTACCGGAGTCGGCGGTCTTGCCGACTGAAACGAATCCGTGAGCAAACTCCCGCCCACAGACCGGCCGCTGATTGACTGGGACGCCTGGGAGACACCCCTGCGCCAGTTTTCCAGCGCCAGCGGCCTGGTCGTGTCCGCCTACGATGCCGAGGGCAGGCGCCAGTTGGGCCCCATCGTTGCCTCGCGCACGGCCACCCTGCTTGCCAGCTCCTCGCTATGGACTGAGGCCGGGCCAGGCAGCGCCATGGAACGTCGCATGGTGGCCGCTGCCATCGACAGCGGCCAGGGCAGCGAAGAGACCTTCGGCGATGGATTGCGCGTGTGCAGCCTGCCGCTCTCGCGCTTTGGCCTCGTGTATGGCGTGCTGGTATATGGCTGGGCGTTTCGCGATTTCAGCTCGCCCTTCGCCTGCGAGCAACTGGCCGCCCAGCTGGGCTTGCGCGGTCATGCCGTATGGGCCGAGGTGCGCCTGGAGCCGCCCGTCTCGGACGCGAGGATGGCCACTTATGGCGCCCTGCTCAGCACCATGGTCAATGCGATTGACGGGCAGCGCGAAACGATCGAGAAACTGAACCAGGTCAGCCGTACGCGCGACCTGTTTTTGGCCACGGTCTCGCATGAAATGCGTACGCCCTTGTCGGCGCTGTCGATGCGCCTTGAACTGATGCTCAGGACCATACCCAACCTGGCACCGGAAGTGCGAACCGGCCTCGAATCCATGCGCAAGCACGTGCACCAGGAAGCGGTCATGGTGGACGACTTGATCGACGCGGCCCGCACCCTGACCGGACAAATGTCGGTGGTGCGCGCCGACGCCTCGCTGGCGCAGATACTGCGCGACGCCATCTCGACCGTGGAAGTGAACGCGCTTGAAAAAAGCATCCTGATTCACGTCACGCCGGCCGATTTTGGCGGGGCGATCACGGTCAATGCCGACGCCAAGCGCCTGCAGCAGGTATTCTGGAATCTCTTGTTTAACGCCATCAAGTTCACGCCCGTCGGCGGCGCCGTCGAGATCCAGATCATGCAGGAAGAACGCAGCACACGGATCGATGTGTCCGACACCGGACAGGGCATCGAGGCGGTCGATTTGCCGCGCGTGTTCGGCGCCTTTACCTTGCAACAGCATGCCAATCCGAACGGCCTGGGGCTGGGACTGTATATCGCCAAACACCTTGTCGAATTGCACGGTGGCACCCTCACGGTTGCCAGTGCAGGGGCCCGCCTGGGCACCACCTTCACCATCCGCCTTCCTCACCCTGCGCCGGCCTGATCCGCGCCTACGCCCACTACGTTAGGTCGGGCACATCCAGCCTCATCTGCGTATGCTACTTTTGGTCATCGATGGTGCAAGCGCACCAGATGCTCAAGAACAGGAAGCACTTTGAACAATGTCCCCCATCGTCCAGAAGGGCCGCATGGCCCCGCGTTGAACTTCCTGGATGGCGACAGCGAGATGGCCAGGTTAATACGCGGCAAGGACTGGGCAGCAACACCGCTGGGCCCGGTCGAACACTGGCCGCAAAGCCTGCGCACGACGGTGAGCCTGTGCCTCGCGTCCAACTTCCCCATCAATATCGTGTGGGGTCCGCATGCCACGCAAATCTACAACGATGGCTACCGTGTGCTGTGCGGGGAAAGGCACCCCGCCACGCTGGGCATGGACTACACGCAATGCTGGGCCTCGGCCTGGCCAGCGATCGGCCAGCCCTTCGAGCGCGCCCGCAGCGGCGCCACCTCGTATCTCGAGAATCAGCGCATGTTCTTGCTGCGCAACGGATATTTGGAAGAAACCTTTTTCACGTTTTCCCTCAGCCCCATCCGCGACGAAAGCGGGGGCATCGGCGGCCTGTTCCACCCGGTCACGGAAACCACGGCCACCATGCTGGGCGAGCGGCGCACACGCGCTGTGCGTGACCTGACGGCCAACCTGGCCGAAGCACAATCGACCGACGAGGTCTACAAGCGCATTGCCGCCTCGCTGTCCTTGTACGAACTCGATCTGCCCTTCCTGCTTGTCTATCGCCAGCTGGAGCAGGGCAAGTACCGCCTTGAAGCGGCTGCCGGCCTACCGACCGGCACACCCTTGAGTGCGCAAGAGCTGGCATTGGACCAGCCCGGGCCGTGGCGCTCCCTGCAAAGTGTCGACGATGGCCGCACCCTGCGCGTGGACCAGGTCAGGCGCGCCCTCGACGGCATTGCCTGCGGTCCCTACGAAGAAGGCCCCGATACCGCGCTGGCCAAGTACCTGCCCAAGGCCGGCAAGCAGAGCATCCTGGTGCTGGCCGGCCTCAGTGCCCGCCTTCCCGTCACCGACGCCTACCAGGGATTTTTCGACTTGCTGGCCGCTGCCATTGCGGCAGCCCTGGCCAGGGTGGCTACCCTGGAAGCCGAACGCGAACGGATCGAAATGTTGGGCGCCATCGACCGCGCCAAGACGGCCTTTTTTTCCAACGTCAGCCATGAATTTCGCACGCCGTTGACGCTCATACTGGCGCCGCTCGAAGAAGCGCTGGACCTGGCCGATACCAGCGGCAGCCAGCAGCCGGGCCTCGAAATCGCGTACCGCAATACCCGGCGTTTGCTCAAGCTGGTCAACTGCCTGCTCGATTTTTCGCGCGTCGAGGCCGGCCGCACCGAGGCGCGCTTTGAAGCGACCGACCTGGCCCAGTTGACGCGCGAGGTGGCCAGCAATTTCCATACCGTGTGCCAGCGCGCCGGGCTGGCATTGGAGATAGACTGCGCGATCCTCACCTCGCCCGTATTCGTCGATCGCGACATGTGGGAAAAAATCGTCCTCAATCTGGTGTCGAACGCCTTCAAGTTCACCTTTAGTGGCGCCATCACCGTCACACTGCGCGATCGCGGTGAGGGTTGCGAGCTGCTCGTGACCGATACCGGCGTGGGCATCGCGGCGCACGAACTGCCCCGTGTCTTTGATCGCTTCTACCGGATCGACGGTCAGCGTGGCCGCTCCATCGAGGGCAGCGGAATAGGACTGGCGCTGGTGCGCGAGCTCACCAGCCTGCACGGTGGTGCCATCGCGGCCCACAGTACGCAAGGCGCAGGCAGCACATTTAGCGTAACGCTGCCCTACGGCAGTGCGCATCTGCCGGCGCAGCAGGTGCTTGCGGATGCGTCGCAGCAGACCTACACCGCGTTGGCACACAGCTTTCTTGACGAGGCAATGGGCTGGCTTTCGCACAGCGAGGCGCCTGCCACTCCGGCGCCCTCAAGGTCCGGGCGACCCACCATCCTGCTGGTCGAAGACAATGCCGACATGCGCGCCTATATCGCGCGGCTGCTCGCGCGCGACCTGTATGACATCGTGCCTGTCAGTGACGGCGCGGCGGCCCTGCGCGCCCTGGCCGAGGGCCTGCTGCCCGACCTGGTCCTCAGCGACGTCATGATGCCCAGCCTTGATGGCTTTGGCCTGCTCGATGCGCTCAGGAGCAGCCCCGTCACGCGCGATGTGGTCGTCATCCTGCTGTCCGCACGCGCGGGCGAAGAGGCCCGCATTGAAGGGCTGGCAGCGGGCGCGGACGACTACCTGGTCAAACCGTTCAGCGGGCGCGAGCTGCGCGCACGCGTCGACGGCGCCCTCGCCCTGAGCAGGCAACGCAAGGAATCGGGCGGGCGCGAACGCTCGCTGTTAGACGACATTGGCATCGAGCGCGACCGCCTCATCTTGCGCGAAGCCCAGGCCACGCTGGACTGGTTGTTCGCGCAAAACGCGGCAGGCATTGCCGCCTTCGACAACGCTGGCCGCCTGACCCGTGTCAATGAGCGCTACTGCCAGATACTTGAGCGGCCCAAGACTGCGCTCATGAACTGCCACATCTTTGACTATCTCGACGCCGCCCAGCTGGCAGAAAACCAGCACCTGCTCGAACGGGCGCTGGCGCAATGCGTCGCCTTCGACATCCACAGCAAATACCTGAAACCTGATGGCGTGCCAACCTGGGTGTCACACGCGGTCACGCCCATCCGCGTGCACGCCAGCGCACCGGTGAGCTGCCTCATGGCCGTGCTGCAGGAAGCGGCCACGCCGAGAATGTAGCCCACGACGTCTGGCGCGAGCGCCCATGCATACATGCAAAATGGATAGGCAAGACAGAAGAAAAGTTACAAATTAACTGAGCCTGTATGGACAAAGCGCTTATACTTCCGTCATCATTTCCAACCACCCCAAGCTGACACCCATGATGAAGAACATTGCACGACTGCGTACCCTGATTTTGCTCGCGAGCGCCACGATCCTGGCTGCCTGCGGTGGTGGTGGCGGTGTACCGCTCGGCGATTTTCCAGCGATTACCGCGACCGAGGGCGACCCGGCGATCACGCTCAATGCGCCCAGCTCGAAGAGCCCTGCTGCCTTCACTTTCACCAGCAGCAATACCGACGTCGCAACCATTGAGGGCAAGACTCTCACGGTCCTGGTCGCTGGCACCAGCACGATTACCGCTTCGCAGCCGTCCTACGGCAGCTACAACCCCACCAGTACCAGCGCCACCCTGACCGTCAAGGCGCGCGTGTGCACGGCGCCCGCCGTCAATCAGCATGGCCAATGCGTGACACCGCCCGTGTGTATCGCGCCTGCCACCAACCAGAACGGCGTGTGCGTCGCTGCGCCAGGCGCAGGCAGCTTCGTCACGCAAAACGGTCGCCGCTGGATGCCGGTTCTGCGGACCGACACCTGGGCCAACGCCAACGCCTTCTGCACAGGCTCGACGATTGACGGCCAGACCGGCTGGAAATTGCCGACCCAGTTTGACCTGACCGAGCTGTATGCCTCGGGCGCGATGAACAGCCAGGGCTGGATCCTGGGCATGACCTGGTCATCGACTGGCGATGAGACGACCCATATGCATACACCAGTCAATCTGCAAACTGGCGCGGTCGGTTCGGCAACCACGCCGGTGACGCCGACCATTCCAGACAGTGCCGGTGCTTATGTAAGCTGCATTCGCTAGGACGCACAAGGCGGCGCCTGAGCGCCCGCCGATCTCACTACCATGGAAAGGCCCCGCTCAATACGGGGCCTTTTTGGATTTTGCCGACGTCAGTCTTACCTATATTGCGCGAACACCCAATCCCGCCACCAATATCCAGGGTAAAGATCTTCGTGCAAGAGGTGATCTAAGCCGACGTATTCCCTAAATAGAATGCGTGTTCCACCGATTGTTCGAATCGCTTTTGTCAATCTCAGGTCCGGTCCAATCGGGTTCTCGGAATCGGCGTTTCCGTGCATTGCCCATATCGGCATGTCCTTGAGTAGCCCCGCCACATCGTTGTCCGGCGCGATGCCCGAGATCGGCACGATGGCTGCGAACAGGTCGGGCTTGAGTGCTGCGGCCAGCCATGTGGCCGAGCCGCCCATCGAAAATCCAAGCGCATACACGCGCGTTCTATCCACCGCGTTATCTGCTGCGAACTTCTCGACCAGTTCGAGCGCCGTGGTCAAGGCCGCGCTGTGCTCCGCGTGTTGATCGGGCGACGGCGGCCCATAATTTGCGCTTCGAATCGGGAACTGCGGCACCAGCACGTAGCTGCGATATTTGTCGCGTATTTCAGGCATGGCCCATGTTCGTGCCAAGAGATCAAGCTGCTTCAGATTATCAGTACCAATGCCGCCAGAGCCGTGCAGCTGTAGCACCAGGGGATAGCGGACGCCCGGCTCCACCTGACGTGGAAGCAAAACCCGGTAGGGCAGCGTCACCCCATTCGAGCCAGTAAAACTAGCGGCAATAAATGTATCTGCTTCGACAGCGGCGACCACACTTTTCGCCATCGGGACAGCGCCTTTGATGAATTCGTGGTGCAGTTTTTCATGACTGCATCCGCTCAAGGTCAGCAGCATGGTGAGCAGAATCGGGAGTGCCAGTTGATGCATGGTCGGCCTATTCCTTAGGAACCTGATTGATTGAAAAGATGATTGGCGATGTTTTTGACCGCGACTTTATTTTCCGCCGATGCTGTGACGTTGGTGAAAATCGCTACGGCACTGCGCGTGGCGGGATCCAGATAGACGGCACTAAAGGCACCAGGGTCGCCACCCCAGTGGTTGGGCCTTAGCTGCCCGCCCAACGTGGATTCCATCCAGCCCAGGCCTTGTCCGCTTAGCCACGTAGGAAGTCCTTTTGGCGTCTGCATATCGAGCATCTGCGCCATGGTAGCTGATCCCAGCAACGCGATATCGCCCGCTTTGCCGGCGTTTGCCGAAGCGGCGACGAACTTCATGATATCGCTGATCGACGAACGCAACATGCCCGCCGACCAATCTGGAAAGCCGATCGGTTCGATCGGAACGAGCGCGCCGTCGATGAAGTCATAGCCCACGGCCCTGTGCAATTCTGGTGTGCCTTTGACTGTCCAACTCGTGTGATCCATGCCCAATGGGGTAAAGATATTCTTGCGCGTTTGTTCACGCATGTCTTCCCCACCTATGCGGCTCGCCAAATAGCCTAGCAAAGCAAAGCCCACATTGCTGTAGTGCCAGACTGACCCAGGGCGTGCGTCAGAAAAGCACAGCTCTTTCGAATAATTGCTTCCTCCAGGCGTGAGGTAGCGGATGAGAAAATCGGCAATGGTTTGTTCTGCATCGTGGCCACGCTGGCGGAAGTCGATGATGTAATACTGTTCGTCGGAAATGCTGGATGTATGCATCAGCAAATGCCGGAAAGTGATTGCGTCGTCGGGAAACCGCGGGTTCGCGACAGAAAAATCCAGGTAGCGAGAAATCGGCTCGTCCAGGGACAGCTTGCCCTTTTGCGCCAACAGCATGATAGCCGTCGCCGTGACCGTTTTCGTTACGGACGCAATATGAAACATGGTGTTCACGGTCACTGGCCTGCGTTGGGCGAGGTCTGCAAATCCATAAGCTTGCGCCAAGCGCACCACACCGTCCCTCGCAAAACCGACTGCCAGACCGGGCATCTTGGCGGTGTGCATTTCACGCTTGATCAACGTCGCCAATGCCAAGGGCGGCGCTGCGACCCTGTTATTTGTTGCGGCGACTGGCAGCATCACCGCCGCCAAGCCTGCGCCAAGAAAAGCGCGTCGTGTAACAAGGGATACTGGGACGGGAGTATGGACGGGCATCGTGTCGCTCTCTTTGGTTGGAAGTGGCGGCAAATTGGACGCCGTGTGTTATTATGCGTAGGCACCTACATAAATGTCAATCAAAGAAATCGCAAATTCATGAGCAATAAAGACTATTCGCGCGCGGCAGGTGGAGCTGCCATTGGCGCCAGGCTAAGGCGGCTGTCGGAAAGCCTCGACGGTGATTCGGTAAGGGTTTACGCCGCGTTGGGCATCGCGTTCGAGCAGCGCTGGTTTGGCGTGCTGAACCAATTGGCCATCAAGGGTTCTGCCACGGTTGGGGAACTGGCAACGACGCTAAAAATTACGCATGTATCTGTTAGCCAGACACGGCAATCGCTCGAAAAGGCGGGAATTGTGACATCGCAGAGCGACCCTGAAGACGCCCGCAAGAAGAAAATCATGCTGACCAAGGACGGTAGGCGATTGGTCGAAAAGCTAAGGCCAATCTGGACCGCATTTGACGAGGCCGCCCTTGAACTAAATGCCGAGTCAGACAATGTCGTGGCCGCCTTAGACCGCCTTGACGACGCATTGGAACGGCAATCAATCTATGATCGCATCATGAAGCGGATTGGCAAGAATTAAAGCGACCTGCTTGGGATTTGTTGCAAATAAATGGGTTGCGCGAGGACGGAGCCGGGCGCTATTTGTAGCGCTAGCAGTCGAATCCGTAGCTGGTCCGATAGTAGTCCACTTCCTCTTTCGGCAAGTGCTTGAACATCGCACAGACAGTGAAACTTCCCACCTGGTGTCCCGCCTTCATATATCCCCAATCGGAGACATCGTCACGCGTGAACCGAATTACCTGGCCCAGTTTGACGGTATGGACCAGATCCGGCTTGTTGTTGACGGTGCCCTCGAAGCCACCGTCGATCGCGTGAAAAGGCCTGATCCAAAAGTGCTCGACGTGCACACCATCCGTGATCGCCACTTTCAATTTGAAGGCTTCTGTTCCGACTGGCGGCTTGGCGGCGATCACCAAAAAGCCGTCGAGCGTCGATTGCGCCTTGTTGATCGCCGCTTCCATCTCCACATCATCGGATGCGATGCGCAGGGGGCGGTCGCCCTCGGGCCGGGCGCCCTGTGCGCCGCTCGCGACCAGGACACTGGCCAAGACAAGGATCTTGCCGAGGGCGCGCGCGCCGCTCATGCGAATTGTGAGAAATCAGGCTTGCGCTTTTCGAAGAAGGCGGTGAACGCTTCCTTCGCCTCAGGCGCCAGCAGCATCGCACCAAACAGCGCATTCTCGGCCGTCATCGCGTCATTGACCGGGCCGGTCTTGGCGCGCTTCATCAGCGCCTTGGTGGCGCGGATCGACGCGGCTGGCAGCGCGGCCAGCTTGGCTGCCTGCCGCTGCGCATACGGCAGCAGTTCGTCGTTCGGCAGCACTTTTGAGAGCAGCCCCATTTGATAGGCTTCGGCGGCCAGGAAGGCTTCGCCAAGCAGCAGTTTTTCTGCTGCGCGCGGATAGCCCGCCAATTGCGGGAACAGCAGCGAGGACGCAAACTCAGGGCACAGGCCCAGCTGCGCGAACGGCATCGAGAACTTCGCGTTGTCTGCCGCGTACACGAGGTCGCAGTGCAGCAGCATGGTGGTGCCGATGCCGATGGCAGCGCCCGACACGGCAGCAACGACTGGCTTGGTGCAGCCGGAGAGCGCGCGCATGAACTGGAATACGGGACGCGCTTCGGCCGGCACGCCTTCTACCGGTGCCGAGTTTTTCATGAAGTCGTCCAGGTCGTTCCCGGCTGTGAAAATCTCGGGCTTGCCGGTGATGAGGATCGCGCGCACGTTGGTGTCGCTATCTGCCGCGTTGATCGCATCCGCCATGGCCTGGTACATCACCGCGGTGATGGCGTTCTTGCGCTCGGGACGATTGAATTCGATGGTTAGAATGCCGCCCGCGATGCTGGTCTCAATATCCATGTAATACCCTCGTAAAAGTGAAAAGGGCGCCGAGGAATTCCGCAGCGCCCTGAATAAGCCTATTTTAATCGAAACTTAGACGCGTTCGAAGATCCCTGCCGCGCCCATGCCGGTGCCGACGCACATCGTCACCATGCCGTACTTTTGCTTGGTGCGCTGCAGTGCATGGATCACGGTCGCAGCGCGGATCGCGCCGGTCGCGCCCAGCGGGTGGCCAAGGGCAATCGCGCCACCCATCGGATTGACTTTCGATGGGTCCAGACCCAGGTCGCCAATGACCGCCAGCGCCTGCGCTGCAAACGCTTCGTTCAGTTCGATCCAGTCCAGCTGGTCCTGGGTGATGCCAGCTGCTGCGCAGGCAGCAGGGATGGCGACCTTCGGACCGATGCCCATGATTTCTGGCGGCACGCCCTTGACGGCGAACGAAGAGAACTTCGCCAGCGGGGTCAGGTTGTGCTCGCGCAGGATGCGCTCGGAGACGATCAGCAGCGCGCCAGCGCCGTCCGACATTTGCGAGCTGTTGGCGGCGGTGACGCTGCCCTTGGCGGCAAACACTGGTTTGAGCTTGGCCAGCGATTCGAGCGTCGAATCGGCGCGTGCGCCTTCGTCGGTGTCGACCGTGCGGGTCTTGATGTCGACCTGGCCGGTGGCCAGGTTAGGCGTGCGGGTGATGATTTCAACCGGGGTGGTCTCGGCCTTGAAGAAGCCAGCCTGCTGGGCGGCGATGGCGCGGCGGTGCGATTCGACCGAGAACGCGTCCTGCTGTTCGCGGGTGACCTTCCACTGCTTGGCCACGTTTTCAGCCGTCAGGCCCATGCCGTAGGCCATGCCCACGTTTTCGTCGGTGAACATGTTCATGTTCATCGATGGGTGGTGGCCCATCATCGGGACCATCGACATCGATTCCACGCCGCCTGCGATCATCACGTCGGCCTGGCCCACGCGAATGCGGTCAGCGGCCATCGCGATGGCGGTGATGCCCGACGCGCAGTAGCGGTTGACGGTAACGCCGCCCACGGTCTTCGGCAGGCCGGCCAGCAGCACCGACATACGGGCGATGTTAAAGCCCTGCTCCGCTTCCGGGAACGAGCAGCCGATGATGGCGTCGTCGATCAGGGCCGGGTCCAGGCCTGGCGCTTGCGCCATGGCGTTCTGGATGGCGCGCACCAGCAGATCGTCCGGGCGCATCGATTTGAACATGCCGCGCGGCGCCTTGCCGATCGGGGTGCGGGTTGCAGAGACGATGTAGGCGTCTTGAAGTTGTTTGCTCATGTTGTTCTCTCAAAAATTCTGTGGTTCGAAATGGGAAGACCGGGTCAAAGTGACCTACCGTTTTTCCGACAAATACCAGTCGACCTGCACCTGTGCTGCCAGCGTTCCGTGTTCGTCGAACAGATCGACTTCCACTGGAAAGGCAACCTTGCCGTCTGCCTTGAGCGTGGCTTTCAAGGCCGCGATATCGCCCGGAACGCGGCCACTGGCGCGCGTGGCACCCTTGGCGACCTTCTGGTACTGGATACGCGACTCCTTGGCCACCGGACGCAGACCAACAATCAGGTCGGCGAAGCCGCCTGCCATGGCAGCGCCCGACGCGGTTTCGGCCAGCGTGAACAGGGCCCCGGCGTGCGAGGTGCCAAGGTGGTTGTTCAGGCGCGGATCGGCCGGCATCGATACTTCGGAAGTACCGGCGCCGATGGCGTCGATCTTGATCCCCAACAGCTGCACGAAGGGCAGCGTGTCCATCATTTGCTGCTTGATACGGTCATACACCATGCTTGGCCTCACGCGCAGTAAAAGTTTGAAGGTAAAGGATAAGATCGACATCGGGATCAGTTGCGTACCGGTTTACCGGTTTGCATCATGCCCATGATCCGTTCCTGGGTTTTCGGATTGTTCAGCAGTTCGAGGAAGGCCTTGCGTTCCATGTCGAGGAACCACTGCTCGCTCACCTGGCTACCCTGGTCGATGTCGCCACCCGATACGATCTCGGCGATCATGTCGCCCAGCTTGTAGTCGTGCGCCGAAATGAAGCCGCCATCGCGCATGTTGACCAGCTGCGCGCGGATGGTTGCCCAGCCGTAGCGACCCGTCGCCGTGATGGTCTTGCGCAGTGGTGGACGGTAGCCGGCGTCAAACATGGCGCGCGCTTCCACCTTGGCCACGTGCAGCAGCTCGTAGATGTTAAAGACGATGACGTCGTCTTCCTTCAGGTAACCCATGCTCTTCGCTTCCAGCGCCGACTTCGACACGTTGGCGGTGGCCGCGTTGGTGAAGCCCGTTTTCAGGAAGTGCAGGATGTCCGAACCCTTCGCTTCGCCCGAAGCGCGTGCAGCCGCTTCTTTCAGGCCGCCGCCGGCAGGAATCAAGCCCACGCCTACTTCAACCAGACCAATATAGGACTCGATGGAAGCGACGCGCTTGGACGCGTGCAGCGCCATTTCGCAACCGCCACCCAGTGCCAGGCCAGCGACTGCGGCAATCACTGGGACGTTCGAGTACTTCATCGCCATGAAGGTGTCTTGCAGCAGCGCGATACCAGGCTCCATGGCCTTGGCGCCACCTTGCATGAACAGCGGCAGGGCCGACTGCAGATCGGCGCCGGCCGAGAATGCGCCACCATCGGCAGCATCCGTATTCCAGATCACCAGACCCTTGAAGTTCTTTTCAGCTTCGGCCTGGGCCATTTTCAGGCCGTTGATGACGCCTTCGCCAATCACGTGCATCTTGGTCTTGAGCGAGATGATCAGCACATCGTCCGCCTGGTGCCAGATGCGGACCGATTCATCTTCGAAGAAGGTGATGCCGGCGGTCTTGCCGTCGGCAGCGCCCGTGCCAAACACTGGTGCGCGGAATGGCTGGCGGTCGTAGACGGCCAGGGTCGAACGCGGAATGTAGGCGTTGGCGGCGGCGGAGTACGAACCTTCTGCAGTGTGCACGCCTTTTTCAGCGACCGGACCTTCGAAGACCCAGGCTGGCAGAGGCGCGGCGCACAGTGCGTTGCCGGCGTCGATATCTTCCTTGATCCAGGTAGCGATCTGGGTCCAGCCGGCAGCTTGCCAGGTTTCGAAAGGACCGACGTTCCAGCCGAAGCCCCAGCGCATGGCGAAGTCGACATCGCGCGCATTGTCGGCGATCGAGCCGAGGTGCACGGCGATGTAATGGAAGGCGTCGCGGAAGATCGCCCACAGGAACTGCGCCTGTGGGTTGGTCGATTCGCGCAGGGCCTTGAATTTTTTGACCGGGTCTTTCTCTTTCAGGATGCGCGCGACGATGTCGGCAGCCTTGCCGCCGCCAGCGACGTATTCGCCGGAAGCGAAGTCCAGGCGCTGGATCTCCTTGCCGACTTTTTTGTAGAAACCGGCGCCGGCTTTCTGGCCCAGTGCACCTGCGGCGACCAGCTTGGCCAGCACTTCAGGGGTTTTGTAGACGGCGAAGAAAGGATCGTCCGTCAGGTTGTCCTGCATGGTCTTGATGACATGGCCCATCGTGTCCAGACCGACCACGTCGGCGGTACGGAAGGTACCGGACTTGGCGCGACCGAGCTTGGCGCCGGTCAGGTCATCGACTACGTCCACCGACAGCCCGAATTTTTCAGCTTCGTGGATGATGGCCAGCATGCCGAAGATACCGACACGGTTGGCGATGAAGTTAGGCGTGTCCTTGGCGCGTACCACGCCCTTGCCCAGGGTCGTGGTCAGGAAGCCTTCGAGCTGGTCGACGATGACGGCGCTGGTGGAGGCGGTCGGGATGATTTCGACCAGGTGCATGTAGCGCGGTGGGTTGAAAAAATGGACGCCGCAGAAGCGCTCCTTGAGGCCCGCATCGAAGCCGTCGGCCAGGGTCGTGATCGACAGGCCCGAGGTGTTCGAGGCGAAGATGGCGTTTGGCGCGATGTGTGGTGCGACCTTCTTGTACAGGTCGTGCTTCCAGTCCATGCGCTCGGCGATGGCTTCGATGATCAGGTCGCAGCCAGCCAGCGCTTCGAGGTTGTCTTCGTAGTTGGCCACTTCGATCAGGGCCGCGTCGTCCTTGTTGCCCAATGGGGCTGGCGAGAGCTTTTTCAGGTTCTCGAT
>JBJMVX010000054.1:0-3138 GCA_045810445.1 Massilia sp. | reverse complement strand
CGCTCTGCATGCGTCGCATCAGCGCTTCAACCTCACCATCCTCACCGTCAACACCCACGAGCCCGAAGGCCATCTGTCGCAGCGTTGTGGCGAGCAGGGCTATGCCGGCTTTGAAGGCGTGGTGCAATGCACGGCAAGCGACCTTGGCCAATTCCTCGACTTCGTCAAGACCAGCGGCTATCTGGCCGACACCAACGTGGTGGTCATGGGGGACCACCTGGCGCGCAAGAATCCGGTGTATGACAAGCTGTCCGAAGTGCCTGAACGGACAATTTTCAATTTGTTTGTCTCGTCGGATTTGCCGCGCAAGAATACCGACCAGATCGTCCATTTCGACATGCTGCCCACCATTCTGGAATTTAGCGGTTTCAAGGTCGCAGGCGGGCGCCTGGGATTGGGCTACAGCGCCTTCAATACGCACGTGGAAAAGCCCTCGCCAACGCGCTTCAATGAGATGGAGCAGATGCTGATGAACCGGTCCGACGCCTATTCCCACCTGTGGGACGCGCCGCCACGCCTGCACCAGCAGCCGCAACATCCTGGAAATGCGGTCGATGTGGTAGCCTTGCGCGTTCCATAATTGCCATCGCTTGCCATGCTCCGAGTCCGTGTCGCGTTTGCCGCTATGTCCTTCTCCGTGCTGTGCGTGAGCGCGCATGCGCAGAGTGTGGCCTTCACCTTTGACGACGGTCCCAGCCTGGCGACAACGGCGCGCCTGTCGCCGGCTCAGCGCAACGCTGCGCTGCTGGCGGCCCTGGCTAAACATCAGGTCAAGGCGGCGCTGTTTGTCACCGCTGGCAATGGCGCCAACCGGCCCGAAGGTCTGGCTCTGGCACGTGCCTGGGGCGAGGCAGGGCACGCCATCGGCAACCACACGATGACGCATCCTGACCTTGATGCCGCCACCGAAACACTGGACCAGTATCAGCAAGAGATTCTCGATTGCGATGCCGTCATCCGCACGCTGCCCGGTTACCAGAAGTGGTTTCGCTATACCTTTCTGCGCGAAGGAAAAGCGCCCGATAAGCGCGATGGCATGCGCGCCTTTCTCGTTCAGCAAGGCTACCGCAATGCCTATGTGTCGCTCGATACCAGTGACTGGCGTCTCGATGAAAAACTGGCCGAGGTACTGGCCAAGGATAGCAAGGCCGACCTGGCGCCCATCAAACGCGCCTATCTGGCCCACATCCGGCAACGTGCGCTGGCTTACCGCGCGCTCTCGCAGCAATTGCAGGGACGCGATATCGCCCAGGTCATCCTGCTGCACCATAACCTCATCAACGCGCTCTGGCTTGATGATGTGATCGCCCAGTTCAAGGACATGGGCTGGACCATCACCACGCCGGAGGCGGCGTTTCGCGATCCCGTGTACGCCCTGCAGCCAGCAGCAGCGGCAGCCGGTCAGAGTTTGCTGCTGTCGATGGCGCGCAGTCTCGGTGTCGGCAAGTTCGCCGGCTGGCTTCGCCTGGTCGACGATGGCGACGCTGATATCGACAGCCTCAAGGCCCAGGGCCTGTAAAAATCTTTCCTTTTCGCAACACCTCTCGGCGGCGCTCGTTCGCTGATATCTCGTCGTACCTCGACTTTTCCGTGTTTTTCCCGGCTTATGCCGTCTGCATAATCGCTTGCACTCTGTGCATTCAATTTGGTCGAATAGCGTTACTTGGACGCATTTTATGCGCTATGCATAGGCTTTTTGTTGTTTCTTTGACTTGTTTATGATTGTCAATGGCAAGCCAAAAAATAAATAAATTTCTCTTTTAAAACAGATGTGCTAACTTGGCCTCACTGTAATGTTTCCGACAAGACAGGCAAGTTTTTTCATCGTTTTCACTGTCAACCTGGCGTCAGATAATGCGATTTGTTCAACAAGCGGGACGCGTGGCTGCGCTGCTGGCCGCGGCTGCCGTCGTCAGTGGATGCAGCATGTTTGGGCCCTCGGTGCCGACCTTGCGCATGGGCGATGTACGGGTGCTGGCGACGGCCGACGCCAACCAGAACAGCCCCGTCGTCTTTGCCGTGGTGCTGGTGAGCGACCCGGCGCTCGAAGCGCGCTTGATGAGTGCCGAGACGCAATGGTTCACGCAATCGCTTGACCTGGCTGCGACCTATCCCACCATCTTGCAAGCGTATTCATGCGAACTCACGCCGGGCCAGGAAGTGCGCCTCTCGCCGGCGTTGTTCAAGGGCCGCCATGCCTATGCCGTGTTGGTGTTTGCGAAACTGAGCGGTGGTGAGCGCCGTGCGCGCATTGACCAATGGCGCGAGGGCGGCGCGATCTCCTTCACACGCGACAACTGGGTGGTCCAAGCCAATCCCAAGGCCTTGCCGGCTCCGCCGCCAGCGCACGACATTGCGTGCAGCCCGGGATCAGGGCTGCGTCCTGTCTGATGCGCGCCGCTCGCCGGCCTGTCTGTCACTCCAAAGGAATTGTGCATGAATGAATTGAACGGTGAGCGCCACGAGCGCCTGGTGGCCAGCCCCGGCGACGCCGTCTGGTGGCATGACGGGCTGCTGCTGGAGGCGGCCCACTTCCAGCAACTGTGCCAGCGCCAGGAGCAATTGCTGACCTATCACCTGCGCAGCGCCATGCCCTATGCCTGGGGCGTGCGCCAGATGCAGATTGCCGACAAATACCTGAGCAACAATCTGTTTTCCATCACCAGCCTGGAAGCCATCATGCCCGACGGGCTGGTGGTGTCGCATCAGGATGGCGCCGACAAGCTGGAGTTCCCTTTGACGGCGGACCTGCACGCCCAGCTTGCTGCCTCGCGCCAGAGTGCCACCATCTGTCTGGCGGTGCCGGTCAACGATACCATCGCTGACGCTGATGACAGCGCACGCTACGTTCCGGTTGCCACCGCCAGCGGTGCCAGCGGTGTGGCCCACGTGCGGCCGCGCCTGCGCCTGGCCTTGGCCAGTGACCTGGAAAAACAGGCCAATGATGCGGTCTTGCCATTGGCACGCGTTAGTGTGCGCCTCGGCAAATTCGAACTGGTGCACTTTCTGCCGCCGCTGCTGGACATTGACGTGGCACCCAGCTGGGTCGACGGCAGCTCCCTGTACGAGCAAAGCATGGAGCTGGTCAACCGCATGCAGCGCGCGGCCAATTACCTGGGCGAGGCCAGCCGCAAACGG
>JBJMVX010000053.1:0-21632 GCA_045810445.1 Massilia sp. | reverse complement strand
GTTCCGCGTCGATTTCAACCGAGACGTCGCTGCGCCGGAGGTGGTCGAAAGCCTTGTTCCGGACTATGGTCGCCATCCAGGTCATCGGTGCGGCAAGATGACTCTGATAACTGGCGGCATTGTTCCAGATCGCGACAAAGCTCTCCTGTAACACTTCCTCGGCGAGCTCGCGCTTGTTCAATATACGCAAAGCAAAGCCAAACAGTTTCGGCGAACTTGCATCGTATAAAGAACGGAAGGCGGACGCGTCCCGTTTGGCGGCTGCCTGCAGCCAGGATCGGAGTTGTTGCGGGTCGAGCGGATTGACGGCAAGGGACACTGCGGGCCTTGGGAAAAGGTTCAGGATACCGCGTATAGAACGCGGAGCGCAGGGGGAGGTTATCCCAGTTCAGGACAGACAGACAACAGATAAATTGACAAAAAAGTGAGAAATACTTGAATCTGTTTGGCCGCGGTTTGCGTACACAAGGATATCTCTTGGCTTGTAGAAAGCCCCGGAATTTTTGTCTAACCTGAACGCTTAGCCGGCCAGCTTTTGTTTGAGCAGGGCGTGCAGGGCATTGAAGTCCGGCTCGCCGACGTAGCGCTTGAGGACCTTGCCATCCTTGTCGATCAGGTAGGTGGTTGGCGTGCTGGCCACGCCATCGAAGGCCTGGGCGATGTCGCCGCCGGCGTCGAGGGCGACGATGAAGGGCAGGTGGTGGGACTCTGTGTAGTTGAGCACGTAGTTGGGTGGATCGTATTTCATGGCCACGGCCACGAATTCCAGGCCCTGGTCCTTGAACTGCTGGTAGGTGTCCACCATGCGCGGCATTTCCTTGACGCAGGTGACACAGGAGGTGGCCCAGAAATTGATCAGCACAACCTTGCCACGCAGGCTGGCAGTGCTGACCTTTTGCCCGCTCAGGCTAATAAAGGTGACGTCCGGCACCGTGCTGCGGCTGTTGAAGGTCAGATAGCCACCGACCGCCAGCGCGGCCATGACCACGCCAATGATGACAGGTTTGATCCAGTGCGCGCGTGGTTGGTTTTCGGTGGCCATGATGTCTACCTTACAGTTCGACTTTCGTATTGGGCGAGATGGTGCGCAGCTCGTCTTCGGTGATGTATTCAAACACCTTCACAACCTTGACCACGCCCGACACGGAACGCGCCACGTCGGCACCGACCTGGCCTTCGCGCTGGGTCACGCGGCCCATCAGATACACGATGCCGCGTTCGGTCACGACCTTGAAGGAGGTGGCGGAAATGGTTTTCATGTCGACCAGGCTGGCTTTCACCTTGCCGGTGATCAGCGCGTCATTCGAACGCGAGGTATAGCTGGACGGACCGGCGATTTCCAGTTCGTTGGCCACGGCGATCACGCCATCGATGGAGCGGGTTTCGCGCTCGACGGCTGCTTTGGTATTCGCGTCAGGCACCTCGCCGGTCAGCAGGACCTGGCGATTGAAGCTGCTGGCGTTGACGTGGCCATATTTGCCAGCCACGTCAGGCAGGCGCAGTTCAGCTTTCACGGCAATCGATTTGTCTTCGGTCTGGGCGCCCAGGGTGCGGCGGTCCACCGAGGCGCCGGCAACGGCCACAGCGCCGCCGACCATCAGGCCCACGCAGCCGGTCAGGCTGGACAAGAGGCCGGCACAGACGATGGCTTGCGCCAGCGGTCGCAGCAAGGGTTGGAATTTATTCATTGGCATCTCCTCCGAACAATGCAACGTCGATGCCGTCGCAAATGCAGTGTATGGTGACCAGGTGGACTTCCTGGATGCGCGCGGTGCGCGTGTGGGGTACGCAGATATTGACGTCGGCGTCAGTGAGCATGCGGGCGATTTCGCCGCCATCTTTCCCTGTCAGAAGCACAATGCGCATTTCGCGCTCAAGCGCCGCTTCCACGGCCGCCAGCACATTGGCCGAATTGCCGGAAGTGGAAATGGCCAGCAGGATGTCGCCAGCCTGGCCGAAAGCTTGCACCTGCTTGGAAAAGATCTCTTTGTAGCTGTAGTCGTTGCCAACGGCCGTCATGATGGACGTATCGGTGGTCAAGGCCATGGCCGGCAGCGGGAAGCGCTCGCGTTCGAAGCGCCCGACCAGTTCGGCGGCAAAGTGCTGGCAATCGGCAGCCGAGCCGCCATTGCCGCAAGCCAGAATTTTGTTGCCATTTGACAAAGCCCCGAACATGAGTTCGATCGCAGCGCCTATCGGTTGCGACAGGGCAGCGGCCGACTGAATCTTCAGTTCGGCGCTTTCATGGAAGTGAGCAAGGATGCGTTGAGTATTCATAGTGTGCAGATTATAGAGCAATGCTCTAGAAACACGGTCAGGCGCGGTGAAATTTGGTTTTGTGGGGAGCTTCCCACCCGTCGTCCTCGCGAAAGCGGCGGTGCGACGATTCGCGACCCATGCTGCGCTCGCTATGTATGGGTCCCCGCTTTCGCGAGGACGACGGGCTTACCTTAGACCGCAATCGCGTCGCGCAGCCAGGACAGGTCAGCGCCATCGATGGCCACCACATCAAAGCGGCAGAGAGGCTGGCGCTTGAAACGCCGCAGGTAGGTGCTGGCCGCGCGCACCAGGCGCTTGGACTTGGCCGGCGTAATGCTGGCCGCAGCACCGCCGTGCGCCCCATCGCTGCGCTGGCGCACTTCCACAAACACCAAGGCCTCGCCATCGCGCAAGATCAGGTCGATCTCGCCACAGGCACATCTGAAATTGCTTTCAACCAGGGTCAGCCCGTGACTGACCAAATACTGCAATGCGCGTCCTTCCCAAGCCTGCCCCTGGCGCTGCTTGCCACTCAAGCGCAGCGGCCACATGGTCAGCGTCCCGGTTCAACCAGCTTGAATGCGCCCCCCTGCACCAGCGCGTCCGAAGCAGCCCGTGAAAAGTGTGCTCGGCCGCCCTCGTAGGACAGCGACAAATGCCCAGTGACGCCATCCATCTGGAAGGGCGCACCCGGGCTCAAGGCCAGCTGTCTGGCAACCCGGTAGGCGTCGATGCCCAGCGCGTACAGGCGTTCCATGTCCAGGGTGTGGTTGCCGCCCTGCCAACGCGGGTAGACCATCACTGCTGCGTTGTCCCGCTGCACTTGCCAGGGCATGTCGAGCAGGCGCACGCCGTCGAAATCGGCCAGCGCACTGCCCGGCTCGCTGCCGGGATTGACCGAGGACGTGCCAAACATGGGGATTTCAGGGCCCAGCATGTTGCGCACCTGGCGCAATTGGTCGGCATCCAGCGCCGCGAAGATCAGCGTCGGGCGTTCGGTGTCCACGCGCAGCTTGAGCTGGTTGATGCCAGCTTCGCTCAGGTAGCCATTGGAGGCGCCCAGCTCAGCGAGCTGCACCTTGCCATGCGATTGCTTCCATTGCGCGCTGAAGGCGCCGGCAATGCGACGCTGCCAGGACGAGGTGCCGGACACGATCAGCGCGTTGGCGCCGGGATATTCAGCGGCAGCCCAGTCAGCCACCTGGCGCGCTTCGTCCTCGATCGACAGCCCGATCACCACCATCTGCGGCGGAATGGCGCCTTCGCCCCGACCTTCAGGGTGGTTCAGCGCCACGGTAGGCTTGGAAACTGCCCCACTGACCGCGACCGCGCTCACCGCTGGACGGGCCAAGGGGCCCACGATAATGTCATTGTCCTTCTGCGCGGCCAGAAAGGCGTCGAGCGCTTCTTCGGGGCTGCCACCGGTTTCGATGAGGTTGACAATGAAACCGGTGCGGTCGCGCTCATAACCAGCCATGAAACCGGCGCGCAGGGCGTCCGCTGGCGGGCCGAGGGTGTCAGACTTCATGGGCAACAGCAGGGCAATGCGAATCGGCGTACCCGTGGCTGGCGCGGTGGCCAGCGGCGTTGCGCCCGGCATGTCGATGGCGGCTGTTTCCACCTTGGCAGGCGGGATGCGCGGCTCCTGCACCACCTGGACCGGCGCCTCGGCCGCGCGCGGGTGGGCGGGAACGCTGCTT
The DNA here is from genome assembly GCA_045810445.1 of Massilia sp. Classification (GTDB taxonomy): domain Bacteria; phylum Pseudomonadota; class Gammaproteobacteria; order Burkholderiales; family Burkholderiaceae_D; genus Telluria_A. The sequence continues at coordinate 17,673 of JBJMVX010000053.1, read as the reverse complement.
GTGTTTGGCTGCAGAGGCGCGCACAATCCGCCCGGGGCATCGCATGGCGTGCTGCAGGCAGCAAGCAGCGCCAGCAGGCCGCAGGGAATTGCCTTCCACATTCTTATTCTCATTTTGATCCCCACATGACAGAACTTCAGTCCAGTCCGATCGCAGCACTTCCCGTCATTGGCGAGGCGGCCCAGCAGTCCTATCCTACCGCAACCCTGTACATTGTGGCCACTCCGATCGGGAATGTCACCGACATCACGGTGCGCGCCTTGCATGTGCTCGGCATGGTCGATGCGGTGGCCTGCGAAGACACGCGCAACACCGGTCATTTGCTCACTCGCTTCGGCCTCTCGCGCCCCTTGCTGGCGGCGCATCAGCACAATGAGCGTGAGGTGGCGGACAAGATCATTGCTCGCCTGCTGGCCGGCGAGCGCATTGCCCTGGTGTCGGACGCGGGCACGCCGGGCGTGTCTGATCCCGGTGCGCGCATTGTGGACGCGGTGCGCGCAGCCGGACTGCGCGTGGTGCCGGTGCCGGGCGCGTCGGCGGCAGTGACAGCGCTGTCGGCCAGCGGCCTGGTCAATGATCAGTTCTACTTCGTGGGCTTCCTGCCGGCCAAGGCCAAGCAACGCGAAACAGCCTTGCAGCAATTGCAGACCGTGAGCGCGACCATGGTATTTTATGAAGCGCCCCACCGCATCCTCGATTGCGTGGAAGCGCTAACGGCAGTGTTCGCGCCGCAGCGCCAGGTGGTGTTCGCGCGCGAGCTGACCAAATTGTTCGAAGAAATCCACCGCTGCCCGCTGGCCGAGGCCGTGGCCTGGGTGAAGGCTGACGCCCACCGCGAAAAAGGCGAGTACGTGGTCCTGCTCGAAGGTGCCGCCACCGAAGGCGACGCGGAAGCAGCCGAAGCGGAGCGCATTCTTCAGATTCTGCTGGCCGAATGTTCGGTCAAGCAGGCGGCCAATCTTGCTGCCCAGATCACGGGGCGCAAGAAAAATGCGTTGTACGAGCGTGCCCTCGAAATCAAGGGCGCACAGGAATAACTACCCGGCACTTGACCGCAGCCGCGCCAGCCGTTATGATTCTGGTCCTCGGAGTGTGGCGCAGTCCGGTAGCGCACCTGGTTTGGGACCAGGGGGTCCAAGGTTCGAATCCTTGTACTCCGACCAGTATTCATATGCAGGCTGACAACGCAGTACCCGTCAGCCTGACATATCCCACCTGTTTTTCTCGCAAGACCTTCCCCACCAGCTTTTTTCAACACGCAGTTTGATGCGCGCGTATTTCCTATTTTCTAATCGGAAATAAGATTCCTCAGGTCATTATCCGCCGGAGGACACCATGCATATTCGACCACTTCTCGCGCTGTCTGCCCTGCTGCTGTGGACCGCCCCTGTCACTGCCACCAATATTGTCCAGAATCCGGGCTTTGAGCAGGACACAGCGTTTTGGGAGTACGAGCACTTCACGCTCGGCCCCAGTCCGCTGTGGGCGCACAGCGGCCCCGGGATGGCCAAGCTGACTTTTTGCGCCACGCTGGACTGCCTGGGCACCCTCAACGACGGCGCCTACATCGGGCAGGTGCTGCCCACCACCGCCGGCCAGGCTTACGATCTCAGTTTTTGGGTGCGCAGCTTCACGGGCGACAGTCGCATGGCGATTTTCTGGGATGGTGCACTGCTCACGGAGGCGGTGGCTGCCAACGGACCGATGCGGCTATATAGCTTCACGGGGCTGGTGGCCAGCGCCAACGCCACGCTGCTGCAACTGCATGGCTACAACAGCCTCAATCAGCACATGGCGTTTGACGATATCAGTGTGGAACAGGAAGTGGCGTCGCCAGCACCGCAGGCGGCCGTGTCAGAACCGGCCGTGGCAGCGCTACTTGCGGCCGGACTGGGCGCGCTGGCGTGGTCCAGGCGCCGCCGGATTTAGCCGGCGCGCTTGGCAGCGAGCGCGTTGCCCGCGCGGCTGGCACCCTTGCGACCCAGGTGAGCCGAGATGAACTGGCCGGCGTCCACCACCATGTCCAGGTCGACGCCGGTGGCAATGCCCAGCCCCTGCATCAGGTACAGCACGTCTTCGGTGGCGACATTGCCGGTCGCGCCCTTGGCGTAGGGGCAGCCGCCCAGGCCTGAGACTGAGGAATGGAAGATCGACACGCCCACTTCCAGGCTGGCGTAGATGTTCGCCAGCGCCTGGCCGTAGGTGTCGTGGAAGTGGCCGGAGATGCGGTCCAGGTGAAATTCCGATGCGGCGCGCAGCATCACCGCCTGGGTCTTGCGGGCAGTGGCCACGCCGATGGTGTCGGCAATGTCGATTTCATCGCAACCGAGGTCGCGCATGCGCCCGACCACGTCGGCCACGGCGTCCAGCGGCACCTCGCCCTGGTAGGGGCAACCGAAGGCGCAGCTGATGGAGCCGCGCAGGCGCAGGCCGCGCTCCTTGGCTGCCTTGGCCACGGTTTCAAAGCGCGCAATCGATTCGGCGATCGAACAATTGATGTTCTTTTGCGAGAAAGCCTCGGACGCCGAACCGAAGATCACCACCTCGTCGGCGTGCGCCGCCACCGCCGCTTCGAAGCCCTGCATATTGGGCGTGAGGGCCGAGTACAGGGTGCCGGGGCGGCGCGTAATGGCGGCCATCACCTCGGCGCTGGTGGCCATTTGCGGCACCCACTTGGGCGACACGAAGGACGCCGCTTCGATGTTGGCAAATCCTGCGCGCGAGAGGCGGTCGACCAGTTCGATCTTGACCGCCGCCGGCACCGATTCCTTCTCGTTTTGCAGGCCGTCGCGGGGGCCGACTTCGACAATCTTGACCTTGCTGGGCAGGCTGGCTTGGCTGTTCATATCAATATCCTCGTTGGCGGTCGACGACGTCGGCTACTGGCTCGTCGCGTTCCAATGCAGTGATTTTACCCGCGATCTGGACTGCGCTTTCGTGAGCCAGCGTCAGTGCCGAAATGTGCGGGGTGAGCGTGATGCGCGGCTCTTCCCAGAAAGGGTGAGGCGCCGGCAGCGGTTCGTTGCGAAACACGTCGAGCGTGGCGCCGGCGATGTGACCGGAGCGGATCAGGGTGAGCAAATCCGGTTCGGCGACATGCGCGCCGCGCGCCACGTTGATCAGGTAAGCGCCTTCGGGCAGCAGCGACAGGCGCGCGCGGTCCAGCAGATTGGACGTTTCTGGCGTCAGTGGCAGCATGCACACCAGTACGCGCGTGCCGCGCAAGAATTCATCAAGCTGGGCGTCGCCGGCAAAGCAGTCCACACCGTCGATCTGCTTGGCGCTGCGGCTCCAGCCGTGCAAGGGGAAGTCGAAGCTGGCCAGCGCATTGAGCACGCGGGTGCCCAGTACGCCCATGCCCAGCACGCCGATGGTGAAGTCCTGCTTGTCGAATTGCGGCAGGGGTTTCCAGACGCCGCGCCTGGCCTGCTTTTCGTATTCGTCGAAACGGCGGAAGTAGCGCAGCACCGCATGGACCACGTATTCGGCCATCTGCACGGCCATGCCGGCGTCGCCAAGGCGGATCAGCGGGACGGGCGGTAGCGCGTCGCCCAGTTTGAGGGCTGCGTCCACGCCGGCGCCGGTCACGAAAATCGCCTTGACGTGGGCCAGGTGGGGGACAAGGGCAGGAGGCGGCGCCCAGAGGACAGCGTAATCGCAGGGGGCGATCATCTCGCCTTCTTGCCAGACCACGATCTGGGCCTGGGGCAGCGCGGCCTTGAAACCCTTGATCCAGGGTTCGACCACGCCATCGGCACGGTGCAAGAGAATGCGCATGTTTGTCTCCACAAATTCGATTGACAGCTGCCTAACCCAAGGAATCAACCACACTGTCCTTGCGAAAGCGAGGACCCATGACACGTATGCACAGAACTAGTGCTGCTCTAAGTTGCAGTGCTATGGGTCCTCGCTTTCGCAAGGACAGTGTGTGTTGAGGGTGCGAGGGAAGCGGTGGGTACCTATCCTTGCCGTTTCACTTACGCGGTTTTAAACGCCAGCAGTGGCGCCCCGTCCGCCACCTGATCACCCACCTGATACAAAATCTCCTCCACCAAGCCATCGCTCGGCGCAGCGATGGTGTGCTCCATCTTCATCGCCTCCATGATCACCAGCGGGTCACCCTTCTTCACTTCCTGCCCCTTGCTGGCCAACACCGCCACCACCTTGCCCGGCATCGGCGCCGTCAAGCGACCGCCGGCCGCTTCCGCTTCGCCCGCGTGCGCCATCGGGTCGTTGTAATGCAGCGCAAAGTGACGACCGCCCGTGAACACATGGAAGATGTCGCCATCGCGGCGCACGGTGCCGTGCATCGAAGTCGCACCGAGCTTGATCGAGAAATCGGCACCATCGCGCGCAGTCACCGATAACGCTGCATCAATGCCGTTCACATTCAAATCCCAACCCTGCGCGTGATAGGTCAGGCCCACCGTGTACGACTTCATGTCGCGTGCCGCGGTGTATTCGTCGGCAAACGAGAGCTGGCGCTGGTAGGCGCTGTTCATGCGCCAGCCCAGTGCATTGCCAAACGGGTCCGCCGGGTTGGCCGACTGCGCGGCCGACGCATCCTTCTCGGCACTCATCAAGGCCACAGCCGCCAGCGCCAAGGCACCCACCGGTGCCGAGCGCGCAGCCGGGAACAGGCTGTCGGTGTTGCGTTCGATCAGACCGGTATCGAGGTCGGCGCTGGAGAACGCAGCCCCTTCCACCAGGCGTTTGAGGAAGGCGATATTGCTGGCCAGGCCAACGAGCTGGAATTCGGCCAGCGCCTGCGACATGCGCGCCAATGCCTGGTTGCGGTCCGCGCCCCAGACGATCAACTTGGCAATCATCGGATCATAGAACGGCGAAATCGCGTCGCCTTCGCGCACTCCGGAGTCGATCCGCACTGCCGCTGGCGCGCCACCGGGCGTGCCGCCCAGTTCAAAAGTGACGGCAGATGGCGTATCCATGTGGCGCAGCGTGCCGATCGACGGCAAAAAGCCTTTTTCCGGATTTTCGGCGTACACGCGTGCTTCGATGGCGTGGCCGTGGATGGTCAGTTCCGACTGCGCCTTTGGCAGCGGCTGGCCGGCAGCCACGCGCAACTGCCACTCAACCAGGTCGGTCCCTGTGATCATTTCGGTGACCGGATGCTCCACCTGCAGACGGGTATTCATCTCCATGAAGTAGAACGAGCCATCCTGGTTGGCGATAAATTCCACCGTACCTGCACCCACATAGCCCACAGCGCGCGCAGCAGCAACAGCGGCGTCGCCCATTGCAGCGCGGCGTTCGGCCGTCATGCCGGGCGCCGGCGCTTCTTCCAGCACCTTCTGGTGACGCCGCTGCACCGAGCAGTCGCGTTCATGCAGGTAGACGCAATTGCCCAGGGTGTCGGCAAACACCTGGATTTCGATGTGGCGCGGGCGTTGCAGGTATTTTTCAGCCAGTACCTTGTCGTCCCCAAAGGAACTGATTGCTTCGCGCTTGCACGAGGCCAGCGCCGCCTTGAAGTCTTCCGACTTTTCAATCACGCGCATGCCCTTGCCGCCACCGCCGGCCGAGGCCTTGAGCAGCACCGGATAGCCGATGCGGTCGCCCTGCTCCTGCAAAAAGTCCGGGTCCTGGTTGTCGCCATGGTAGCCCGGCACCAGGGGCACGCTGGCTTTTTCCATCAGCGACTTGGCCGCCGACTTTGACCCCATCGCGCGCATGGCCGATGCAGGCGGTCCAATGAACACCAGGCCCGCTGCCACGCAGGCGTCGGCAAAGTCCGCGTTCTCAGACAAAAATCCGTAACCCGGATGCACAGCCTGCGCGCCCGTTGCCAGTGCTACGGCAATGATCTTGTCGCCGCACAGATAGCTCTCCTTGGCGGCCGCAGGCCCGATCAGCACTGCCTCATCGCATACCGCCACGTGCTTGGCGTTCGCATCCGCTTCCGAATACACGGCGACGGTCTTGATACCCATGCGGCGCGCGGTGGCCGCGACCCGGCAGGCGATTTCGCCACGGTTGGCGATGAGGATTTTTGTGAACATGTGGAGCTTCCGTTTTTTGGTGTTATCGGTTGTGGATCAGCCGCCGCAGGACGCTTTTGGCGCCGAGTCGAGCGTGGATGCACGGGTGACCAGGCCCAGTTTGGCCAGCAGGACGCGGTCGTCCTCGGCTTCCGGGTTGTCGGTGGTGAGCAGTTTGTCGCCGTAGAAAATCGAGTTGGCGCCGGCCAGGAAGCACATCGCCTGCACCGCTTCGCCCATCTGGCGCCGCCCTGCCGACAGACGCACACGCGCCTCAGGCATGGTGATGCGCGCCACCGCGATGGTGCGCACGAACTCAAACGGGTCCAGCGGGTCCATGCCATGCAGTGGCGTGCCTTCCACCTGCACCAGGTGGTTGACCGGTACCGATTCCGGATACGGATTCAGGTTGGCCAGTTGCGCAATCAGGCCGGCGCGCTGAAGGCGCGATTCGCCCATGCCGACGATGCCGCCGCAGCATACCTTCAGGCCCGCATTGCGCACGCGGCCCAGGGTATCCAGGCGGTCCTGGTATTCGCGGGTCGAGATCACATTGCTGTAGAACTCGGGCGCGGTGTCCAGATTGTGGTTGTAGTAATCGAGGCCGGCGTTTTTCAGGCGGTCGGCCTGGCCTTCTTCCAGCATGCCCAGCGTGGCGCAGGTTTCCAGGCCCAGGGCCTTCACTTCGCGCACCATCTCTTCGACTTTTTCCATGTCGCGCTCTTTCGGGCTGCGCCAGGCGGCACCCATGCAAAAGCGCGTGGCGCCATTGGCCTTGGCCTGGCGCGCGGCGTCAAGCACGGTGTCGATGCCAAGGATTTTTTTCGCTTCCACGCCAGTGTCGTAGCGCGCAGCCTGCGGGCAGTAGCTGCAGTCTTCTTCGCAGCCGCCGGTCTTGATCGACAACAGGGTTGCCAGTTCCACGTCGCCGGCCGGGAAATTGGCGCGGTGGACAGTCTGCGCCTTGAACATCAGCTCATTGAAGGGCAGTTCGAACAGGGCCAGCACATCGGCCAGGGGCCAGGTTGCCGCGTCGGGCAAGGTGATGGCGGCGGCGGGCGGGTGGAACGAGACGGCGGTGGTTTGGGACATGGTGATTCCTTCCTGGGTGTTTGTCAGTCGCGCCGTGACGGCCAGCCTGGCAGTCCGGTGAGATCTATAAATTTTGCGGCTTCTGCGGCCGTTGCTTGTTCAAGGTAAGGCACGCGTCCCAGCATGGGGGCTGGAATGCGCTCGGCCAGCGCCGCGACGTTCTCGTCGGCGAAAGCCATTTCGGGATCGATTTCGTTCACTACCCAGCCGGCCAAGACCAAATCGCGCTGGACGATCGCTTCTATGGTCAGCAGGGCGTGATTGATGCAGCCCAGGCGCAAGCCCACCACCAAAATGACGGGCAGCTTGAGCTGGGTGGCCATGTGGGCGCTGTCGAACACGTCGGAAAACGGCACCCGAAAGCCGCCCACGCCTTCTACCACCACAGCGTCCGAGGCGGCGCTCACTTCGGCATAGGCGGCAATGATGGGCACCGCTTCAATGGTGACGCCTTCGCGCGCGGCGGCAATGTGCGGCGCGCAGGCGGCGCGCAGCATGTAGGGCGTGGTCAGGTTCGATGGCAGGTGGACGTTACCGGCGGCGATCAGGAAGTCCGCGTCTTCGTTATGTAGTTCGCCATCCCGCATGTCGGCGCCGGCAGCCACTGGCTTCATGCCGCAGGCGCGCTGGCCGGCTGCCACCAGTGCGTGCAGGATCGCGCCCGACACCAGGGTCTTGCCAATTTCAGTGTCGGTACCTGTGACGAAGCAGGCGAAGCGGGACGGCACGCCGTCCGCTGCTAGTGCCGGCTGGGGCTCCGCGACCAGGACCGGGTCGACAGGATCATTGAGGCTCATCGCAACTCCTCCAGTTCATTGAGCGCACAGGCGAGCTGCGCGACTTCTTCCTGGGTGTGGGCGGCCGACAAGGTCACGCGCAGGCGCGCCGTGCCTTCCGCGACTGTAGGCGGACGAATCGCGGGCACCCAGATGCCCTTGCCGTATAGGCCCGCGCCAATGCGCAGCGCTTCTGCATTGCTGCCAATGAGGATGGGCTGAATCGCGGTGCGCGAAGGCATGCGCTGCCAACGTCGCAGGCGCAGGTCCCGATCCAGCTGGGCGATCAAGGTTTGCAGATGGGCGCGGCGCGATGCGCCTTCATCGCTGGCGATGATGTCCACGCTGGTCATGAGCGCGTGTGCCAGGGCCGGCGGGGCCGCCGTGGTGTAGATGTAGGGGCGGGCGCGCTGGATCATCAGTTCGATCACACTGGCGTGCGCCGCGACAAACGCCCCGCCCACGCCGGCAGCCTTGCCCAGGGTACCCATGTAGACCAGATTGGGCGAACACAGGTTAAAGTGTTCGAGCGCGCCGCGGCCGTTGGCGCCAATGGTGCCAAAACCGTGGGCGTCATCGATCACCAGCCAGGCGTCGTGCTGTTCACACAGCGCCAGCAGTTCCGGCAGGGGCGCCAGATTGCCGTCCATGCTGAAAACGCTGTCGGTCACCACCACCTTGTTGGTCGAGCTGCTCGCTTCAAGCAGGGCTGCCAGTGCCGCCAGGTCGGCATGTGGATAGACCTTCACTTGTGCGCGCGCCAGGCGGGCGCCATCGATCAAGGAAGCGTGGTTGAGGAACTCGGAAAAAATCTCGGCATCGTTATCTGCGCCCAAGGTGGTCAGGATCGCCAGATTGGCCATATAGCCGGTCGAAAACGAGAGCGCGCGCGCCGATTCCAGATGGGTGCCAACGAATTGCGCGAGGCGATCTTCGAGCAACTCGTGGGCCAGACTATGCCCGCTGATCAGGTGCGATGCGCCACTGCCGGCACCGTACAAGGCGGCGCCTTCGCGCAGGGCTTCCACCACACGGGGATGTGCGGCCAGGCCCAGGTAGTCATTGCTGCAAAAAGCCAGCATGGGTCGACCACCGACCACGACGCGCGGTGTGCATGGCGTTTCCACCACGCGCCGGTGGCGCGTCAGGCTACGCTCGTCGAGGCCGACCAGCTTGGCGGCGATGGCATCCAACATCTTCATGCCAGCACCGATTCGAACACGCGGTGGGTACGCTCGGCCAGGCCGTCGCTTTCCTCGTCGCTCAGGATATAGGGGGGCATCAGGTACACGGTGCGACCGATGGGGCGCAGCAGCAGTTCCTGTTCCAGTGCGCTGGCAAAGAAGCGGCGCGAGAAGGTCGAGGCGCGCGCCGCGTCCGGTTCCACCGCGTCGAAAGCCCAGATCATGCCGCGCTGGCGGAAGTGGTGTACCCGTTCATGCTCTTTCAACGGCGCCAGCGCGGCGGTCAAACGCTCGGCGCGGTGGCGGTTGTTGGCCAGGACGTTGTCATCCTTAAAAATCTGCAGTGTCGCCAGCGCCGCGCGGCAGGCCAGCGGGTTGCCGGTGTACGAGTGCGAGTGGAGAAAGCCGCGCCGCACATCGGTGCTGTAGAAAGCCTGGTACACCTCGTCGCGCGTGAGCACCAGCGACAGGGGCAGGTAGCCGCCGCTGATGCCCTTGGACAGGCAAAGAAAGTCGGGCCAGATGCCGGCCTGCTCGCAGGCAAAGAAGGTGCCGGTGCGTCCGCAGCCCACCGCGATTTCATCGAGGATCATGTGCACCGAATGGCGGTCGCACAGCTCGCGCACCAGCGTCAGGTACAGCGGGTCGTGCATGGCCATGCCGGTGGCGCACTGCACCAGCGGCTCGATGATGACGGCGGCAATCTGGTCGGCCTTTTCCAGGAACAGGTTTTCCAGGTCGCGGGCAGCGCGGCGCGCCACGTCCTGCGCGCTTTCGCCTTCCAGCGCGGTGCGTGCGTCGGGCGAGGTGACCACGCGCGAGGTGCGCAGCAGCGGGCCGTAGGCGTCCTTGAACAGCGCCACATCGGTGACGGCCAGCGCGCCGATGGTTTCGCCGTGATAGCTGCCAGCCAGGCAGACAAATTCCTGCTTGTTCACGCGCCCTGCGTTGCGCCAGGCGTGAAAACTCATTTTGAGCGCAATTTCCACCGCCGAGGCGCCATCCGACGCATAGAAGGCGTGACCCAGTTCGCGCCCCGTCATGTCCGACAGCTGTTCCGACAACTGCACCACCGGCTCGTGGGTGAAGCCGGCCAGCATGGCGTGTTCCAGCCGGTCCAACTGGTCCTTGAGGGCGGCGTTGATGCGCGGATTGGCGTGGCCAAACAGGTTCACCCACCACGAGCTGATGGCGTCCAGATAGCGCTTGCCGTCATGGTCGTACAGCCAGACGCCGCGCCCGTGGCTGACCGGGATCAGGGGCACGGTTTCGTGGTGCTGCATCTGCGTGCAGGGATGCCAGACGCTGCGCAGGCTGCGTTGGACCCAGTCTTGTGACATATCCGCGTTCACTCAGTTAAGCCAGGACGGCTTGCGCTTTTCGAGGAAGGAGGCCACGCCTTCGCGGCCCTCTTCCGATGCGCGGATGCGGGCGATGCGCTCGGCGGTGTCGACCACCAGCGCGCTGTCGACGCTCTTGCCGGTCACTTCGCGCACCAGTACCTTCGCTTCGCGTACCGCGTTCGGGCTGCTGGTGACCAGCGCCTTGACGATGGCGTCCACGTGGGCGTCGAGCGCTTCACTGCCCACCACGTCGTGGGCAAAGCCGATGCGATGTGCTTCCTGGGCGCTGAATTTTTCGGCGGTGAGGAAGTAGCGGCGTGCCGCGTTCTCGCCCATGGCCTTGATCACATACGGCGAAATGGTGGCCGGGATCAAACCCAGCTTCACTTCCGACAGGCAGAAGCTGGCGCCACTGGCCACCACCGCGATATCGCATGCCGCGACGAGTCCCATGCCGCCCGCGTAGCAATCGCCCTGCACCTTGGCCACCACCGGTTTCGGGCACAGGTAGATGGTGCGCAGCATGTCGGCCAGCTTGCCCGCGTCCTCGGTGTTTTCGGCGTGCGAATACACGGCCATCTTCTTCATCCAGTTCAGGTCCGCGCCGGCGCAAAAGGCCGGGCCATTGGCAGCGAGGACAATCGCCCGCACCTCGTCGTTGCGGCCCAGTTCATTGAAGGCCAGCGACAGCTCGGCGATCGTGAATTCGTTAAACGCGTTGCGCACGTCGGGACGGTTGAGCGTCACCGTGGCGACCTTGCCGGCGATGCTGACGGCCAGAGTTTCGTAGTTCATCTCGCGATCCTTACATGCGGAAGACACCGAATTTGGTGTCGGTGATTTCGGCATTCAGTGCGGCCGACAGGCCCAGGCCCAGCACCATGCGGGTGTCGGCCGGGTCGATCACGCCATCGTCCCACAGACGCGCGGTGGCGTAGTAAGGGTGGCCCTGGTGTTCGTACTGCTCCTTGATCGGCTGCTTGAAGGCGGCTTCCTCGTCGGCGCTCCACTGGCCGCCCTTGCCTTCAATGCCGTCGCGCTTGACCGTGGCCAGCACCGATGCGGCCTGGTCGCCGCCCATGACCGAGATGCGCGCATTGGGCCACATCCACAAAAAGCGTGGGGAGAACGCACGGCCGCACATGCCGTAATTGCCCGCGCCGAAGCTGCCGCCAATGATGACGGTGAACTTGGGCACGGACGCAGTGGCCACGGCGGTCACCATTTTGGCGCCGTTGCGGGCGATGCCCTCGTTTTCGTACTTGCGCCCGACCATGAAGCCGGTGATATTTTGCAGGAAGACCAGCGGGATTTTGCGCTGGCAGCACAACTCGATGAAGTGGGTGCCCTTGAGCGCCGACTCGGAAAACAGGATGCCGTTGTTGGCGATGATGCCGACCTTCACGCCATAGATATGGGCGAAGCCGCAAATGAGAGTGGTGCCGTAACGCGCCTTGAATTCGTCGAAGTCGCTGCCGTCGACGATGCGGGCGATGACTTCGCGCACGTCGAAAGGCTTGCGCGTGTCGACCGGGATCACGCCATACAGTTCTTCGGCCGGGTACTTCGGCTCCACCGAGGCGCGCAAGTCCATCTGCTGCGGCTTCGTGCGGTTCAGGTTCGAGACGATGGTGCGCGCCAGCGACAGCGCGTGCAGGTCGTTTTGCGCCAGGTGGTCCACCACGCCGGACAGGCGCGTGTGCACGTCGCCACCGCCCAGGTCTTCGGCAGTGACCACTTCGCCGGTGGCCGCTTTCACCAGCGGCGGGCCGCCCAGGAAAATGGTGCCCTGTTCCTTGACGATGATGGACTCGTCGCTCATGGCCGGCACGTAGGCGCCGCCGGCGGTGCAGGAACCCATCACCACGGCGATTTGCGGAATGCCCTTGGCCGACAAATTGGCCTGGTTGAAGAAGATGCGGCCGAAATGGTCGCGGTCAGGGAACACATCGTCCTGGTTGGGCAGGTTGGCGCCGCCCGAATCGACCAGGTAGATGCAGGGCAGGTTGTTCTGGTCCGCGATTTCCTGGGCCCGCAGGTGCTTTTTCACCGTCATCGGGTAGTAGGTGCCGCCCTTGACGGTTGCGTCGTTACAGACGATCACGCATTCCTGGCCCGAGACCCGGCCAATGCCGGTGATGATGCCGGCTGCCGGCGCTGCGCCTTCGTACATCTCGTAGGCGGCCAGCTGGGAAAACTCGAGGAAGGGTGTGCCGGGATCGAGCAGCAACTGCACGCGGTCGCGTGGCAGCAGCTTGCCGCGTGCGACATGCTTGGCGCTCGCTGCGGCGCCGCCGCCAGCGGCCATGGCCGCAACCTTGGCGCGCAAGTCGTCAACGATGCTCTGCATGGCCGCCGCGTTGGCCTTGAAATCATCGCTGCGCGGATTGAGTTTGCTGTCGATATGGGGCATTGCGATCCTTGTTAGTCCGGGAAACTGCCGTCCAGGTAAAACCAGCGCGCGACACCGGCGACCTGCTCGCGCACGAAACGGCTGATTTCGTGGATGCGGTGGGCGCGGCCATTGATCTTGTAGCGTGCGACGAATTCTACGGTATCGGCATCTTGCGATTGTTGCAATTCTGCTTTACGTTGACGTAAACGTAAAGTAGATTCTACCTCAAGTCCCAGCCACTGTATTCTTTCGTTTTCCTGCACGATGGGCTCGCGCGGCACGGTGCGCGCGTCCCAGGTGGCGCGCAGATAGGCTTCGTTGCGCTGGGTGTAGGCGGTATAGCGCGAGCGCATCAGCGCTTCAGCCGTGGCCGGGATGGCTGCGCCCGACAGATAGGGGCCGCAACAGGTGGCCAGCGAGGGGCCGCCGCAAGGGCAGGTGGCAGCGTTTGACATGGGCTTTTTCATAGGAGAATCGTGCAATTATCCGCCATATTGCCCCGCCGTGGAAAACGCGCCGTGTCAGCGCGTGATCTGGACGAGCTCGATCTCGAACAGCTTGGGCCACAGTTTGCCGGTGACGTACAGGCGGCGCTTCTTGCTGTCGTAGGCGATGCCGTTCAAGACTGCGTCAACATTGTCGGTGCCGCGCTGGCCGGCCGGCAGCAGCGCCGTCAGGTCCACCCAGCCAACGACCTTGCCGCTGGCCGGGTCGATGCGGGCGATGACGTCGGTGCCCCATACATTTACGTATAGTTCACCGTCTACCCATTCAATTTCGTTTAACCGGGGCAGCGGCTTGCCGTCCGCGGTGACCTCAATGCGGCGCACTTCCTTCATGGCGGGGTCCAGGATGCGAATCGACGGCGTGCCGTCGGTCATATATAACTGGCGTTCGTGGCTGGTGATGCCCCAGCCTTCGCCCGTGTAATGGAACTGGCGCTTTTGCTTGAAGGTTTTCATGTCGAACACGAAGCCTACCTGGGTGGTCCAGGTCAGGGCGACGATATTGCCATCGATTTCGGCGATGCCTTCGCCGAAAAACTCGGCGGGGATATCTTTCTGCTGCAGGATTTTGCCGGTCGCCAGTTCCACCTTGCGGATATTCGAGTGGCCTTTCATGCCCGTGCTCTCGTACAGGAAGCCGTCCTTGAACACCAGCCCCTCGGTAAAGGCGGTGGTGTCATGCGGATAGCTGTTCTTGACCACGAAGCCGTAGACCGGAATGGCCGCCTGCACCGAGGTCCATCCACACAGGGCGGTCAACAGCACCCAAGCCGCGTACTTTTTCAAATCGCACTCCTCTCCTGAACAAGAGTGCCATCATACCGCCAGCGGGGCAATCAGGTGCGCGGCGTAAGGCCGGCCAGCGCCATCGGCGGCGCTTTTCCCTGCATCAGATCGGCCAAGATGCGCGCCGACCCGCAGGCGAAGGTAAAGCCCAGCGCGCCGTGGCCGACGTTCAGCCATAGATTGCTGTAGCGGGTAGGACCGATCAGGGGCGCGCCGTTTGGGGTCGCAGGACGCAGTCCGGCCCAGCTTTCCATGTGCTGGTAGTCGGCAGCCTGCGGCATGGCCGCGCGCACCTGGGCGATCAAGCCCGCAATGCGTTGCGGGTCAATGCGCGTGTCTTCGCCGACGATGTCCGCCATCGCCGCCACGCGTAACTGGTCGCCAATGCGCGCATACAGCACCTTGCGTTCGAAGTCGGTGACGCTGATCGCGGGCGCCAGGTCGGTGGCGCGGATGGGCGCCGACAGGCTGTAGCCCTTGATCGGATAGAGCGGCAGCGCGATGTCGGCTGATGCGGCCAGGGTGCGGCTCTGGATGCCGGCGGCCAGCACGAAGGCGTCCGCTCCCATCAAGCCGGCGCTGGTAATGATGCCGGATATTTTGCCGCCGGCGTTGGCCAGCACATGTGCGCGGGTGTGCACGATGCCGCCAAAATTGGGATGGCTGCGCAGGCGTGCCGCCAGCGCCAGGCAAAACGCATGACAATCGGCCACTGCCTCGCCTGTGTTGAAGATGCCGCCGGCCAGATCGCCTTCCATGGCAGCGAGCGCAGGCTCCAGCGCCACGCATTCACGGGCCGACATCTGTTGCCCCGCTTCGCCGTTACGGCCCTGGGCTGCGGCCAGGCTGGCTTGTGAACGGTGCACCACCAGCTTGCCGGCGTCGCGCCAGGCAAAGGAGGATGTCGGGACCAACTCGTCGAGCTGCATCATTGACAGGCGGCTCAATTCGCCCAGTTGCAGCAACGTCGCGGTGGTGCGGCGATTGACGCTGCCACGGCAGCAGGCCAGGAACTGCAGCAGCCAGCGCCACTGACGCAGATCGGCTTCGGGCTTGAAGCGCAGCGGGCCGTCGCGGTCAAACATCCAGCCCAGTGCCTTGAACGGCACGCCGGCATCGGCCAGCGGCGAGACGTAGCGGTAACTGAGTTGGCCGCCATTGCGGTAGCTGGCGCCCTGGCCGACCTGGTCTTCGCGCTCGATCAGGGTGACGCGAAAGCCCGCCTGCAGCAGCCACCAGGCCGAGGTCAGACCGATCACGCCGCCGCCGATGACGGTGACCTGCTTCATCGCGCCAGAACCTGGCGGTGCAGGGCCGTGAGTATGCGTTCTTCAAAACGTGGCAAGGAGGAGTAACTGCCCTTGATGGTGGCAGGGTCGGCGCCCACGCCGCCAATGAGGACCACCATGCCATTGCCGCTGGCCAGATCCACCGCGAACACCGATTGCAATCCGTAGGCGTCGCCCAGGTGGCCGACTGCGGAATAACCGCCGCCTTCCACCAGTTGATGCGGGAAGTGCTGGTTGCCCAGGCCCCAGCACTGGTAAAGGCCGTGCTCCGAGTCGCCATTGCTGCCGTCCGCGTTCAGGGTCCACTGGCGTGAGAACATCGTCGCTAGCGTCGCGGGCTTGAGATACTGCCGGCCCACATGTCGGCCGCCGTTGATCAGCATACGCATCACGATGCCCATGTCCTCTGCCGACAGGCGCAGGCCGCCAGTGGGGCTGAACGGCGTGGCGTTGGTGCCGATAGGCGCTGCGGTGATGGGCGCTGGTGGCTGCGCGCTGTAGTCGTCAGCCTGGGCGATCCAGGGGAAGGCGGGGTTCCACACTTCGGTGTCCACCGTGCGCTTGCGGTACAGGGTGGCCAGGTTGGCCAGATCCGCTGTGGAGAACGCGGCCGGGTTGAAGCCGCCGTGCAGTCCCAGGGGCGCGATCAGCAGGCCGTGCATCAGCCGGTCGAAGCGCTCGCCAGTTGCCGCTTCCATGATGGTGCCGATGATGCCCCATCCCAGGTTCGCGTAGGTGAAGTAAGCGCCAGGAGGGGCGTTGCGCGCCCACATGGCGCCCTCGGCGTAGTTGGCGGCGCCCGGTACCAGCACGCTGGCCAGCGTCACGCTGCCCGGCCACGAATAGCCGGCATCGTCACGCAGCGAGGCGGTGTGGGTGAGCAGTGCGCGCAGGGTGATCGGGTGCTCGGGAAAATGCGGATTGCGCAGGGTGAAGCCGAGATAGGTGCTGACATCGTCGTCCAGCGCCAGCAGGTCGTTCTCGATCAGGCGCATGGCGGCCAGGGTGGTCATCATCTTGGAGATGGAGGCCATGCGGTAGAGGGTGTGCGCATTCGCGGGGCGCGCGTCGGACATGCTGCGCAGGCCAAACTGGCGCTGATAGGCGACTTCGCCGTGGCGCATGGCCAGCACGGACAGGCTGGCGAGCGGGCAGGAAGGATAGTCGGCGATGGCGGCCAGTTCGGCGTCCAGCCGGGCGTGCGCGGTGGGCGGTTTGGCTGCCAGCAAGGGGTGCAAGCCGCCTAGCGCGGCCAGGGTGAGCAGGCGACGTCGGTCAATAGTCATGGGACTAGCATACGGCCATGGGTGCGGCGCTGCCAATGAATACCGTGGCCTTGCGCATAACTTTTTGCTATGTCCGCAGCCCATCGCTGTACTTGCGCAAAATTTTTGCTATGTCCGCAACCCATCACTGTCCTTGCGAACGCGAGGACCTATAGGAACGTTGCGTGCTTATGGGCCCTCGCTTTCGCAAGGGCAGTGTACTTTCTTCAGGCAGTGTACTTTCGCAAGGGCGGTGTGCTTTCGTGAGGGCAGTGTACTTTCGTGAGGGCGGTGTACTTTCGCGAGTGCAGTGTGCTTTCGCAAGGGCAGTATGATTTCGCAAGGGCGGTGTGCTTTCGCGATTGCATTGCGCGTTCGCGAGCAGCGTGGGGGGGCTTGGCTTGAGCTGGAATTTTTTGCCAATATGACAAAAACCTGTGTCATCGGTGAGCGCCGCAGTAGAATGCGGGCAAGGTCATGATGAATTTCAAGGTTGCCTCTCCCGTGCGGCCCTGCAATCGGATTACACTCGATCCAGTGGCGCAGTCTGCCCGCGCCGCCCAATGAACAGAGCGAAAACGCAATGAGCGATACCAGCACCGAATTTAAAGCCGATTTGAACGACAACTCTCCGCTGTACATGCAGGTGGCGCGCAAGCTGACCCTGGATGTGCGCGAAGGCCGCTATCAGGTCGACCAGGCGCTGCCCTCCGAGCGCCTGCTATCCGAGCAGCTCGACGTGTCGCGCGTCACGGCCCGCAAGGCCATCGATCAACTGGTCGAGCAGGGCTTGGTGGTGCGCCGTCGCGGTTCGGGCAACTATGTCGCGCCGCGCATCGAACAGCCGCTGTCAAACCTGTCGAGCTTCTCCGAACAGCTCCAGCAGCGCGGCTATCGTCCCGGCTCCCAGTGGCTCAGCCGCTCTGTGGTGCTGGCGGCCGCTGATGAGCAACTGAGCCTGGGCTTGTCGCCCAACACCAAGGTGGCGCGTCTGGAACGGCTGCGCATGGCCGACGACATCGTGATGGCCTACGAGGT
>JBJMVX010000052.1:0-18564 GCA_045810445.1 Massilia sp. | reverse complement strand
GCAACCGGTCGGTGCACTGAACGATCAAGACCCGCTGGCGGTGGCCAGCGCCATTGGCCTGAACGTGGCGGCACCCTTGATGCTGGCCGCAGCCGTGGCGCGCGCGATGGCGGCTCGCCAGTGCCGCATCCTTCACATATCAAGCGGTGCGGGGCGCAATGCCTATCCCGGCTGGAGCGTGTATGGCGCCACCAAGGCCGCACTGGACCATCATGCGCGCGGCGTGGCGCAGGATGCACGGCCAGGGGTGCGCATTTGCAGTCTGGCGCCCGGCGTCATCGATACGCCCATGCAGGCGGAAATCCGCTCCACGCCAGAGGCGCGTTTCCCCATCCGCCAACGCTTTCTCGATCTGCATAGCCAGGGACAATTAGCCTCGCCAGCGCACAGTGCGCAGCGGGTCATCGACTACCTGCTCGCTGACAGCTTTGGCAGCGAGCCAGTGGCCGATATCCGCAGTTAAGCAGGGTGCATCAGGGCTGATACACGCGCACGTAATCGACTTCCATCTGCACCGGAAAAATCGCGTCATCAATCGGCCCGCCCAAGTCGCCACCAATGGCCAGATTAAGCAGCAGGTACTGCGGCGCGCTGAACGGCCACTTGCGCAGGTCGTTGTCCTTCGGATTGACGAACTGGAAGAAGTACTGGTTGTCGACACCAATGACGATCTGGTCCGCGTCCCACTTCATCTGGTAGTTGTGGAAAACGTCGCAGGCGTCCGGCACCTGGGTGGCGCCGCCTTTCTGGGTGTTGAGCGTGTGGTTGTAGGCCCCCGTGTGGATGGTCCCCAGCACTTCACCCTTCTTCTTGCCCACATGTTCCATGATGTCGATTTCGCCCTCCAGCGGCCACTCGCCGGCCTGGCCCAGCATCCAGATCGCCGGCCAGGTGCCCAGGCCGCAGGGCAGCTTGGCGCGGATCTCGAAAAAGCCATAGGTCCAATCCTTCTTGCCACGCGTGAGCATGCGCGCCGAGGTGTAGGACTGCCCACCATAGTCAGGCGCTGTACTGAGCTTTTCCTTGCGCGCCGCGATAATGAGCTTGCCGCCTTCGACCCGCGAGTTCTCGGGGCGATTGCGGGCGTAGTACTGCTTCTCGTTGTTGTACCAGCCGGTCTGGTTGGCGCTGGTGTCGAAGTCCCACTTGCTGGCATCGGGCTGGCCATCGACATTAAATTCGTCCGACCACACCAGCTTCCAGCCTGCAGGGACGCCGCCCGCTGGAATGGCGGGCGTGGTGGGCGTGACCACAGGCGGCGTTTGCGCCGCCGGTGCGCTGGCCGATCCACCGCCACACGCGCTCAAGGCGCAAATGCCGGCAAATACAAGGTGCAGTCTGATTTTCTTCATGCTTTGTCCTATGGGTGTGCAAGTGAGGCGGCCTTGCAGGTGGCCGCGATAAAGTCTGCCTGCGTGGGCATGGCCTGCACGCAGCGGGCGATGACCTGTTCAACGTTTTGCAGATAGGCCGCCACTTCCGCTTCCGGACGCAGGTCGGCAAAAGGGTGATAGGCGCGCGGGATGATGCCCTGGCCGACCATCACCTGCAGCCAGCTCATCTCGGTAAACAGTTCGTCCTGCTGGCGGTAGATGCGGCCATTGCTGGCAAACAGGTCCATCTTGCGCTGCAGGGTCTCTGGAACGGACATGGTGCGGCAGTAGTTCCAGAAGTCCGAATCGGTGCGCCGCGTAGCCTTGTAGTGCAGGACCAGGAAGTCGCGTATCAATTCGTATTCGAGCTGCGTTTGCAGGTTGTATTCGCGGATGTCGGTGTCATCGAAGCCGGTATGCGGAAAAAAGCTCACGATGCGCGAGATGGCAGTCTGGATCAAATGGATGCTGGTCGATTCTAGCGGCTCCATGAAGCCGCTGGCCAGTCCCACAGCCACGCAGTTGCCCACCCAGGAGCGCTTGCGGCGCCCAGTCTGAAAGCGCACCATGCGCGGTTCGGCCAGCGCCTCGCCGTCCAGATGCTGCATCAGTAAGGTGGTTGCCTGGTCCTGCTCCATGAAGCCGCTGCTGTACACATGACCGTTGCCGGTGCGGTGCTGCAGGGGGATGCGCCACTGCCAGCCGGCGCTGTGGGCGGTCGAACGTGTCATCGGCAGCAAGGGGCCGTGCGAGGCACAGGGGACCGCGATGGCGCGGTCGCACGGCAGCCAGTGCGACCAGTCCTCGTAGCCGGCCTTGAGCGTCTGCTCGATCAACAGGCCACGCATGCCGGAGCAATCGATAAAAAAATCCCCGGCCAGGCGGGTGCCGTCTTCCAGCACCACGGCCTCGATGTGACCGCTAGTGGCGTGCTGCTGCACCTGGGCGATCTTGCCTTCGGTACGCAGCACGCCATGGCCTTCGGCAAAACTGCGCAGGAACTTTGCGTACAGGCTGGCGTCAAAATGGAAGGCGTGCACCAGATCGTGCATGGGCGAGCCTGCCATGTCGGGGCGCGCGCGCATGAACTTGGCTTGGCGTGGCGCGGCCGTATTCATCGAATAGGCTTCCAGCGAGCTGGCTTTGCCCAGCTTGGCCATGCGCAGCCAGAAATGGTGAAAGGGTAGTGCTTCGCTTGGCTGGCCCACGCGGCCAAAGCCGTGGATATAGCGCTCGCCCTTCTCGCCCCAATTCACAAACTCGATGCCGAGCTTGAAGGTGCCCTGGGTCGCACGCAGAAAGGCGTCTTCGTCGATGCCGAGCGCTGCGTTAAATTCATTGATGTGCGGGATGGTCGCTTCGCCTACGCCAATGATGCCGATCTCGTCGGACTCGACCAACTGCACGCGGCAGGTCGGGCCCAGCAGTTTGGACATGGCGGCGGCGGTCATCCAGCCAGCGGTACCGCCGCCGACGATGACGATATTGCGCACGTGAGGGAGTGTCATGGGGCTGTTCTGTGGGTTGCTGATGAGCCATTCTCTGATGAAAAGGCCCCGCTGTCGACCAGCGGGGCCGCTCAGGCGAGATCAGAACTTGTAGTTGGCGCCCATCACGATGGCACGGCCGAAGTAGTAACGGTAGTTCGGCAGCAGCATCGATTTGTCCGGTGCGTTGTCGCCCGGGGTAACGCGGTTTTGCGTGGACTTGTCGAACACGTTGTACACCTGCAGCAAGAGCGACAAGCCTTTCAGGCTACCTTCCTGGAACTCGTAACCGAGCTGGGCATCGGCAACGCGGTCGGCGTCCTGTTCACGCGTCGTAGCGTTCAGGAAAATGTCGCGCGTGGTCGCCGTGAACGGCGCCCGGTAACGCTGGCTGAAACGCGCCGAGAAGCCATACTTTTCGTAGTACACCGTGGCGCTGCCCGATTTGCCGGACAAGCCATTGAGCTTGACTTCCTGGCCCTGCTTGTCGAACAACGAGCTGTTCAGTTTCGACGCACTGATCACGATACCGAAGCCATCGAGCACGGGCGTGAGCATGCTGCCTTCCAGTGCGGCCGACAGTTCCAGTCCGGACAGCTTGCCGCCCGTGCCATTGGTCGGCATGACGACCGGGCCGAATTTCTGTACCACCACGCCAGGCGGCACATCCGGTGGAATCGGAATGTTCGAGTTGTCGCGGGCCGTGGTCTCGTTGTACACATAGTTCAACAAGTTTTTCTGGAAGGCTGCCATCGAAATATAGCTGCGCTTGCCGAAGTATTTTTCCACCGACAGGTCGATGGAATTGGCGCGCCATGGTTCCAGCGCCGGGTTGCCCGAGTAGGCGGTGGTCCACTTGCCCTGGTCCGGACCTGGTTCCTTGATGACGGTGGGCGTGCTGCTACCGGCGCGCATGTCCACAATGTTGGGACGGGCCAGCGTCTTGGCCGCGCCAAAGCGGGCGATCCAGTTATTGGGCAGCTCGGCTGCCAGATTCAAGCTTGGCAGCAAATCGGTGTAGCTGGCGCCGCCACTGCGGGCAAACAGCTGGTTGATATCCGGCGTCGCGTTGTTGCCACGGTATTCCCAGCCGGTCGAGTTCTGCTCGGTACGCACAGCCTGCAGGCCCAGGTTGCCGCGTAGGGGAATGCTGCCCAACTCGCTATCGATATCGAACTTGCCGAAAGCGGTCATGACCTTTTCATGCACGCCCGAGTCGTTGTCCACTTTCTGGGCAAACAGCACCTGCTGGGTCACCGTGCCGGACGTCACCAGGCTAGGCACGTCGTAGCGGATCAGGCCAGGAATGCCGGCCCAACCCATGTCAAACGGCGTCTGCAGGGCGGAGGCGGGGATGTCGCGGATGTAATTGCCGTTCGCATCCTTCTTCATCAAGAGACGCGATTCGTTCTTCGATACATCCTTGTCGCGCTTGGTGTAATTGACGCCGCCCGTAAAGCTGCTGAAAAAGCCATCCATGCGGCGCGTGGCCGAGAAGCGCAGTGCCTTCAGCTGGTCGCGGATTTGTGGATTGCGGATCGCGCCCGTGTAGGCATCCTGGTCGCCCACAAAGTCGAAGCCGGCCTGGTCACCGAGCTTGACGATGCCGGGCGAGGACAGGTAGTTCGGCTGGACCGGGGTCCAGGTCTGCAGGCCGCCATCGACCGGCACGTTCCACTTGAAGGCGCCATAGGTCCAGGCCTGGGCCGTGCTGTCATACGGCGCCGCGTAGGCTTCGGCATAGGTCTCGCTGCGGTCACTGCGCGACATGCTGATGTCGGCGGCAGCCTTCCACACATCATTCAAGCGCAGCTCGGTATTCCAGCCGATGGCCTTGATGGTGTCCTTGCGCTTGGTATCGAAGTTGCCGGTCGTGACAGGCATCTTGTCGGCCGTGGCGCTGGTGGTGAAGGTGTTGTTGCCCACCTGGGTAGTGCCGATGTTCGACAAATTGGGCGCCACGCCGCCGCCCCAGGTTGCAAAGAAGCTCGAGAGGAACTTGCCGCCCACTTCATGGGTGTCGAATTTCGAGTAGTACAGGTCAAGCTGGCTATGCAAGTCCGCGTTCGGCTTGTATTCGAGCACGGCCATCAAGCCATCGCGCGTGTTGCGCTTGGTGGAGGAGGTGGCGGTCCAGAACATCGGCAACATCGAATTGCCAATCGCACCCTGGGCATTGTAGGGCTTCTGCGAAGGCACATTGCCCGTCACCGGCAGGCCGTAGGGGCTGAAGTCGCCATACTGCACCAGTTCGGTCTGCTTGACCTGGGTGGCCACATCCAGGCGCGCAAAACCGGCTGCGATACCGATGGTGTTGTTGGCGAACTGGTCGACGTAGGAAAAGCTGAAGCGCTTGCCGATCGGGGAGGCGACACCATCGACCAGGTTGCCGACGGAATTTTTTTCACCACGGACATTGAGCGAAACCTGGCGACCGCGCGTATCGAGCGGCTTGCGGGCGCGCAGATCCACCGTGCCGGACAGGCCCTGGCCAATGAGGGTGCCGTCCGGCGTCTTGTAGACCACGGCCGAGCCGATCAGCTCGGAAGGGAATTGGTCGTATTCGACGGTACGGGCATCATTGGAGCTGACCACTTCGCGCCCGTTGAGCAGGGAGCCGGAAAATTCTGGCGACAGGCCGCGGATGGAAATCACACTGACGCGCCCGTCCACGCCACGTTGGCCGACCACGCCAGGCAGGCGCGAGAGTGCTTCGGCGATACTGGCGTCGGGTAGTTTGCCGAGTTCCTCGGCCGAGACAACTTCAATGATGGAATCAGAATTGCGCTTGGTGCCAACAGAATCTTCGATACTGCGGCGAATGCCGGTCACCACCACCACGCTGGAGGCGGGTGCGGCAGCCTGCGGGGCTGGGGCAGGGGCCGCTTCCTGGGCCGAGGCGCCACTGGACATCAACAAGCAGGCGCAGGCAGCCGCAATCGGGCTCAAGCGAAAGAGATGGCGCGTGCCGCGGGGGTAATGCGTGCTGACTGTTTGCATATTTCTGGTCTCCAGGTTTATCCGACTTGCCGCATGAGGTGGCAAGTGCTGCGGATGGAAGCGTTTCCATCTCATTTTTTTATGAAGATATCATCAAATAATCCGAAGCGCCAACTCTTTTTTGGAAACGTTCCCACCAAGTGCAAAAACACAACGAAATTCCGAGAGTCGGGTGTGCGTTTTCAATCGCGTGGGGAGCCCGCTCGTTCAGGTTCGGTGTGCATGCGAAATGCGATGACCAAGACATTCGCTCGCCTTGCGCAAGCGAGAACCAACAAACTCACTGTCCTTGCGAAAGCGAGAACCAGGAAATTCACTATTCTTGCGAAAGCGAGGACCAAGAAATTCACTGTCCTTGCGAAAGCGAGAACTAGGAAATTCACTGTCCTTGCGAAAGCGAGGACCCATACCCAAGCTGCTCCGCGATGGCGATAGCGCTGTGCCACGGGGTTATGGGTCCTCGCATTCGCAAGGACAGTGTTGATGCCGGCGCCAGTGCTGGTGGCGATTGTGGTCATGCTGTCGCGGGCCCATTGTGGGGAGGGAGAATCGCAGGTGGCGCGCCTGAGGCGAGCCCTGGTCAAGCCATCACGCCGGAGCAGGCGACTCGTCGAGTGCATGCACCCGCACCGACCACGTTACCCCTGCCGTCAACAGCACAATGGCAGCCACTTCCAGCGAGCGCGGAAAGCGGTGGGCGTAAATGAAACCATAGAGCAGCGCAAACAAGGTCTCAAACAGGATCAACTGCCCCGACAAGGTAACCGGCACCTGGCGGCTGGCGATATTCCACAAATGGTTGCCAATCACCGAAGCGCCAAGCGCGAGCAGGGCATTGGTCACCCAGAACACGCTCCAGTTGCGGCCACTTGCCGCACCAGCTGCACCGGTGACATCCGCATGCCACACGCCCAGGCACACCAGGCCGATCAACACACAGATCAAGCCACTGGCCAAGCCATACAGCGCCGACCATTCCGCACTGCTGAAATGGGGATTGCGTTTGAGGTAGCGTGCGTTGTCGAGGGCGTACCAGCTCCAGCACAACAGCGCTCCTGCTGCGCACAGCAGGCCGATCACTGTGTTGCCCAGCGCGGTATTGCCCATGTGCGCCTGCTGGAACATGTCGACATTGATGCAGGCAATGCCGGCAGCGACCACCAGCAGCGGCAAGGCCAGGCTGCGCAGGGCGACCGCGCCGTGGTCTTTGCGGCCCATCAGCGTGATGGCAATGGGCAGCACGCCAATGATCAGCGAAGTCGGTGCCACGCCCGCCAGCTTGACCCCCAGGGCCAGCAGCACGTAATAGATGATGTTGCCCATGAGCGCCTGGCGCAACAGGGCGCCCAGATCGCTACGCTCCAGCCTTGCCAGCAGCGTGCGCAGGCGTGGCAGCATCAGCACGAGCGCAATCAGGCCATAGGCGGTGTAGCGGCCCAAGGCCAGTTCCAGCGGCGAAAACGCGGGCAGCAATTGCGGCACGATAAACACCATGCCCCACATGGCGCCAGCTAACAAAGCACACAACACACCTGTCCACATGCTTGCACTTCCTTTGACGACGAGGCCGTCAGTGTCTCACAGGCGGACGCAGCCCACAGCAGTGGCTGCAAATGCACAACTATTGCAACGCCGCATAAAGTTTCGTTGACTTAAAAAATAAATGAGCTTATATTTTGGCATCGATTGGGAGCGTTTCCAATTTCAGCGAAATTGGCAGCGCCTTCAGTCCCCTTGTTGATGTGAGTTGGCCGGCACCGTCCGCGGTGCCGGTGCTTTTTCCTGCATTGGCAGCTTTGGCAGCACCCATAACGAAAACGATAAATTCGAGGAGACGCGATGTTGCATCCGAATACCAAGCGCACGTTGATCAGCCTGGCCGTGGCAAGCGCCTGCGGCCTGGTTGCCGTGTCGGCGAACGCGCAAACCGCCACGCCGGCAGCCTCTGCCGACAGCAAAAATACGGACAAGGATTTCACCCCTGAGGTGAAAGTCACGGCCACCCGCTATTCGACGTCGCTGCTCAAGACGCCGATCGCGGTCACCGCCTTCAGCCAGGACAACCTGTCGCGGCTTGGCGTGACCAGTGCCAAGGATCTGGGCAACGAAATCCCCAACGTGAATATTCAGCAGACCGGTGATTCGGCCGTGCAGATCACGATTCGCGGCATCACCTCGTCCAACACGACCGAGATCGGCGATCCGGCGGTCGGCTTCCACGTCGACGGCTTGTATTCGCCACGTCCGCAGGGCGCCCAGGCGCTCATGTTCGACGTCGAGCAGGTCGAGGTATTGCGCGGCCCGCAAGGCACGCTGTTTGGTCGCAATTCGACCGGCGGCAGCGTCAACGTCATCTCGGCCAAGCCTGACTTTACGGGCAACTACGGCAAGGTCGAACTCGATCTGGGCAACTACAACAAGCGCCAGATGAACCTGATCGAGAACTTCACGGTCAATGACAAGCTGGCCCTGCGCGTGGCCTTCACCAAGGTCACCCGTGACGGTTACGCCAATCAGATGCAGGACAAGCGCGAAGCGAACGACCCCGCTCATGGCTGGATCCCGGATGGCATTCCCGATATCGACCAGCGCTGGAACAAGGCCGTTGGCAAGAAGGACTTCTACACCAATCAAAACGAGTACGCTGCGCGCCTGGCCGCGAAACTGAAGGCCACGCCCGACCTGACCTTGAACGCCGCTTTTGAAGTCTTCCAGGACAATGGCGCCGGCGGCACCAGCTTTGCCGACTGCGATCAGCGTGCAGGCACGCGCTACGCCTGCACCGGCGGACAATGGGACCTCTTGATCAACGTGCCGGGCAAGACCGACATGACGATCAAGTCCTTCCGCGGCGGGGCAAGCTGGAACGTGAGCAAGAACACTTCGCTCGACTACAACTTCATGGTGGCCGACCAGCGTCGCTCGCAAATCTATGATGCCGACAAGGGCTTGACCTCGGCCCTGCCATTCCAGATCAGTGCCGATTATCCGAACCGGCCTGACGCGAACAACTGGGGCACCTGGCCGCTGGACGACCGCTATCAGGCGACCTGGGATTCCAAATATGTCTCCACCGTGCAGGAACTGCAGCTCAAGCAGCAGTTCGATACGCTGCAATATGTGGCTGGCCTGTTCTGGATGCACGAGAAAAACCAGATCGATTACGAAGTCGTCGACTTCTTCCGCAAGCCCGTCGCACTGGCCTCGGGCGCGTTCTACGCCCAGCCAAATCGTCAGGTCGACGCCAAGGCGATCTTCGCCCAGGCCGACTGGAAGTTCGTGCCGACATGGACTGGCACTGCCGGCGTGCGTTTTAGCCGCGACAGCAAGACCGACAAGGATGGTCTGAACCTCGGTGGCTGGGCCGGTGACAAGGCCTTCTACCGCGGCACCTACGATCCCGGCACGCCGAACACGCCTGGTTACCACATCCCGCAAGGCTACGACCTGGGACCGACGGTGGGCGGCAGTGCGGCAGCCTACTCGCTGTATGGCCAGCCTTCGCCAAACGACCATTCGGACAGCTGGAAGAAAGTCACCTGGCGCCTCGGTTTGCAGAAGCAGGTCAGCGACAACCAGATGGCCTACACCGCGCTGTCGACCGGTTACAAGGCTGGTGGCTTTGGCGACAAGGTCGATAGCTGCGGCGGTCACACCTGCCTCGATGGCAAGCCAGGCACGGCGACCTTCCTGCCGTACAAACCGGAATTGGTCACCAATCTGGAATTCGGCTACAAGGGCAAATTCCTGGAGAACCGCCTGAATCTGTCGGCTGTCGCCTTCATGATGCGCTACAAGGATCAGCAGCTGACCGGCACCTACTTCGTCACCAAGTTCAAGCCTGACAACGGCCAGCCATGCGCAAGCGACCAACCCAAGTGCGACGTGTACGAAACCTGGCGCACCATCAACGTCGGCAATACCCGCATTTCGGGCATCGAAGTCGAATGGGATTACAAGCCTTGGAAGGGTGCGAAGATTGGCGGCGCCTTCTCCAATCTGAACACCTCGATCCGCGACTACGGTTCCTACAGTGACGACTACCTGTGCGACGAGCGTATCGAATTCAACCAGACCCGTTGCCCGGTGCCGTATGCCGGCGCAGGTCCTGACAATGGCAAGCGCCTCTACGACGTGACCGGCAACCATCTGCCGAATGCACCGAAGTACACCGTGATGCTCAATGCCTCGCAAGCCTTCGTGCTCGAAAGTGGTTACAAGATCACGCCTTACATCAAGTTCAACTGGCGTGATAAGGTATATTTCGACGTGCGCAACGATGAATTCGACCACATTGGCCGCTTCCAGAAAGCTGCAGCACTCGGCGACGCCTCGCTGCGCCTTGATTCGCCCGACGGCGTCTGGCATGCAGAAGCCTATGTGCGCAATTTCACGGACAAGCGGGTGAAGAACTGGGGCGGTAGTGGCCTTGGCGGGCAAATGATCGCCAGCTACATCGAGCCGCGCATGTATGGTGTGCGGGTCGGCGCGAACTTCTGATAGTCCCTTGACCGCGTAGCAGTTGACGCGGCTGCCGATACGGTCTTGCCTGGCAGCGGACCGGATCGGCTTTTTTGCATTTTGAACGCCGCAAGGCAGGACGCCATGACAGATAAAAAAGTGCGCAAGATTGTGATCGTGGGTGGAGGCACGGCCGGCTGGATGACAGCGGCGGCCCTGTCCGAACTGCTGCCCGTCGGCCACCACTACCAGTTGATCGAGTCGGACGAAATCTCCACCATCGGCGTGGGCGAGGCCACCATTCCCAGCATCCGCAATTTCAACCTCCACCTGGGCATCGACGAAAACGACTTCATTCGTGCGACCCAGGGCACCTTCAAGCTGGGCATCGAGTTCGTCAACTGGGGCAAGCAGGGCGACAATTACATCCACGGCTTTGGCAGTGTCGGACGCGACCAGCCGACCGCCAATTTCTTCCACTACTGGCTCAAGATGCACCAGATGGGGCAGGCGCCGAGCCTGGAGCCGTTTGCCATCAACACGGTCGCCGCGCGCATGGGCAAGTTTTCACGCGGGCGTCCGGACCTTCCGAATTCGCCCTTGTCCGATCTGTCGTACGCCTTCCATTTCGATGCAGGCCTGTATGCGCGCTATCTGCGCAGCTACAGCGAGGCGCGTGGCGTGCAGCGCACGGAAGGCAAGATCGTCAATACCGTGCTGCGCAAGGACGATGGCTTCATCGAAGCGGTGGTGATGGAAAACGGTCAGCGCATCGAGGCCGACTTTTTCATCGATTGCTCGGGCATGGTCGGACTGTTGATTGAGCAGGCGCTGCACACCGGCTATGAAGACTGGAGCCATTGGCTGCCCTGCGACCGCGCCATTGCCGTGCCATGCGAATCCACATTGGCCATGCCGGCACTGACACGCTCGACCGCCCACGCGGCCGGCTGGCAGTGGCGCATACCGCTGCAGCATCGGACCGGTAATGGCCATGTCTTCTCCAGCAAATTTATGGATGCCGACGCGGCCCAGGCCATCCTGATGGCCAACCTCGATGGCAAGCCGCTGGCCGAGCCACGCCTGCTCAAGTTCAGGACCGGAAAACGCAAGCAAACCTGGAACAAGAACTGCGTGGCCATCGGTTTGGCCGGCGGCTTCATGGAGCCGTTGGAGTCGACCAGCATCCACATGGTCAAGACGGCGCTCATGCGCCTGATTAGCTTTTTCCCGGACCGTGGTTTCGACCAGGTCGACATCGACACCTTCAATCGCCTGTGCGACACCGAGTACTGCCAGATACGCGACTTCCTCATTTGCCACTACAAGGTCAATGACCGCGACGACTCCGACTTCTGGCGCTATGTGCGCGAGATGGACGTGCCGGAGACGCTGCAGCGCAAGCTGGACCTGTTTGCCAGCCACGGGCGCATCTTGCGCGAGAATGAGGAGCTATTCCCAGAAGACAGCTGGCTCCAGGTGATGCACGGGCAGGGCTTGCGTGCACGTTCCTACAGCCCGGCGGTGGACCAGCGCGCGCCAGAGGAGATTGCCGACTTCCTGCAAGGGACAGCGGCAGTGATCAGGAAGTGTGTCGACGCGATGCCGGGACACCGGGAGTTCATCGAGGCGAACTGCCGCGCTGGCGTCAAGCGCGCAGCGTAGGGCGCGCTTCACACGGCGTTTTTGCGGTACCTGAAAAACCCGTTCATCGTCAGCCTGCCGCGCGCCGGGTCGTCGCTTAACATCACTGGCGCATCGATCTGGGCTGCGTGAAAGACGCTGCCATCGTAAAAAATGGCGCGATTGAAGGCGGCTGGCACGGTGCAGACCTGTTCGAACCATGCGTTGGATGTGTGGAGATAGGATGGCGCCACGTCCAGCTGGCCGTCGCGTGCCTCGCGCAGCAACTGTGCGGTGGCTTCCAGCGATTGCCGAGGCGCGTAAAAGCTGGTGCCGCCCATGCCAGGCGCGTCGAACAAATAGGCCACGCAGGCGGCCATGGCCTCCCCATCCGGGAAGCTTGCAGCATCGCGGTGGCACAGGCGCTGCAGGGGCGTGAGCTGGTCAGGCTGCAGTGTGGCCAGCGACAGGCGGGCCGCGACGCTGATGGTGCGGCGCGCACCTAGCGCACGACGTACGTGCTGCATGAAGAATTCGTCGAGCGCGAATGACGCCTCACTGCCTAGTCCCAGCTCAGGACCCGGATAGGAATTGTCAGCATCGATGGCAAATTCGGCGCGCCGCTGGACTGCTTGCGCGATCAGGGCATGCGGATCAAGCAGAAAGTCGTCGATCACTGCGCAGCGTTGGCCCGCGCCGATGGCAAGATAGCGAATCGTGGGCCGAGGGTTGAACATTGCAGCTCCGCGTTGACACTCAAAATCATTGAATGATATAGTCAAACGATGACAATGGAAAGCCTTCCAATTGCTAGCCGGCGCAGAACGGCCCACCCAGGAGACAAGATGTTCAAAGTACGATACAGCGCCGCTGTGGTGCTGCTCGCATTCGGTGCCACCGTGGCCCAGGCGGCCGACCCGAAACCGGAAGTGATTCACTGGTGGACTTCCAAAAGCGAAGCGGCTGCGGTGCGTACCATCGCCGACGCCTACCGCAAGGCCGGCGGCGTGTGGAACGACACCGCCATTGCCGGTGCCGACCAGGCGCGCGCGGTGGCGATCAATCGTATCGTGGGCGGCAACCCGCCGATGGCAGCCCAGTTCAACACCACCAAGCAGTTCACCGACCTGGTGGATCAGGGCATGCTCAATAATGTCGACGACGTGGCGCAGAAGGAAGGCTGGGACAAATTCCTGCCTGAGCCGCTGCTTAACGTCATTCGGGTCAAGGGTCACTATTACGCCGTGCCGGTCAACATCCACATGCAAGCCTGGATCTGGTATTCGAAGGCTGCGTTCAAAAAAGCGGGCATCGCCAAGGAGCCCGCCAGCATCGATGAACTGTTTGCTGCGCTCGACAAATTGAAAGCTGCCGGCATCGTGCCGCTGGCCCACGGCGGCCAGTCGTGGCAGGAGAACATCCTGTTTCTGGCCATGCTTGCGCACGTGGGCGGCACCGACATGTACCTGAAGGTGCTGCGCGACCGCGACCCGACTGTCATCAATTCCGAAGCGTTCAAAAAGGTGCTGCTCTCGTACAAGCGACTTCAAAGCTACGTCGATCCCGGCTCGCCAGGCCGCAACTGGAACGACGCCACGGCCATGGTCATTAGCGGCAAGGCTGGCGTGCAGGTGATGGGTGACTGGGCCAAGGGCGAATTTTCAGCTGCGAACATGACCGCCGGGAAGGAGTATGGCTGCATCGCCGGCTTTAACGCGCATTCGCCGTATTTGATTCAGGGCGACGCCTTTGTGTTCCCGAAGACGAGCAACGCGCAGCAGATCAAATACCAGAAGCTGTTGGCCAGTACTGTCGTCTCGCCTGCCGTGCAGGTGGCTTTCAACAAGTTCAAGGGCTCGATTCCGATCCGCGGCGACGTGGACGCCTCCAGCATGGATGAATGCGCGCGCATAGGCATCGGCATCATGAAGGACCGTAGCCGTCATGTGGGCATCGGTGAGGTGTACCTGACGCCGGACCAGAACGGCGCGATGCAGGATGTGCTGACCGCCTTCTGGAATACCAAGATGCCGGTTGAAAAAGCGCAGAAGGGCATTGCGCAGGCGCTGAGGAACCAGCAGTGAACCAGGCGATCAAGGATATCGTCATCGTTGGCGGCGGCACCGCTGGCTGGATGAGCGCGGCGGCCTTGTCACGTCTGCTGCCGGCCGGTCATCGGATCCGGTTGGTGGAGTCGGACCTGATCTCCACCATCGGTGTGGGCGAAGCGACCATCCCCAGCATCCGCGCCTTCAATCAGGTATTGGGCCTGGACGAAAATGAATTCATGCGCCAGACCCAGGCTACCTTCAAGCTGGGTATCGAGTTTGTTAACTGGGGAGGGCAGGGCGAGTCATACATCCATGGTTTTGGCCAGATCGGGCGCGATCAGACGATCGCGAAGTTCTACCAATACTGGCTCAAGATGTACCAGTTGGGGGAAGCTGCGGACCTGGGAGCCTTCTCGATCAACACACTGGCGCCGCGCATGGGCAAGTTCATGCGCCCGCCGCCGGACATGCCCAATTCGCCGCTGGCCGACATCGCCTACGCTTTCCATTTCGACGCAGGCCTGTACGCAAAATACCTGCGCGGCGTGAGCGAAAAGCAGGGCGTCGTTCGCAGCGAAGGCCGCATCATGGGTACCGAACTGCGCGCAGATGATGGTTTCATCGAGGCGCTGGTGATGGAAGATGGCGAGCGCATTCGCGGCGATTTGTTCATCGATTGCTCGGGACTGTCGGCACTGCTGATTGAGAAAGCGCTGCATACCGGGTTTGAAGACTGGAGTCACTGGCTGCCGGCGGACAGTGCCATTGCGGTCCCCTGCGTCTCGGACGGCAGCCTGACGCCATGTACCCGTTCGACCGCGCACCAGGCGGGCTGGCAGTGGCGCATTCCGCTGCAGCACCGCACTGGCAATGGTCATGTCTTTTCCAGCAAATTTATCAGCGCCGATGAAGCGCAGGCTGTGTTGATGGCAAATCTGGAAGGCGAGGCGCTGGCCGAGCCGCGCCTGATCCGCTTCACGACCGGCAAGCGCAAAAAGGCGTGGAACCGCAACTGCGTGGCCATCGGCCTGGCGGGCGGCTTCATGGAGCCGCTCGAATCGACCAGTATCCACATGGTGCAAACTGCCATCATGCGCCTGATCGCCTGCTTCCCGGATCGCGATTTTCACCAGGCCGATATTGATTTGTTCAACGCGCAAAGCGACGAGGAATACGAGCGCATTCGGGATTTCCTGATCATGCACTATCGCGTCAATCAGCGCGAAGGTCTGCCGTTCTGGGATTATTGTCGTAGCATGGAGGTGCCCGACAGCGTCAGTCAGCGCATTGCGCTATACCAAAGCCATGGCCGCATTTTCCGCAAGGGCGATGAACTGTTTGCCGATGCCAGCTGGTTGCAGGTGATGCACGGTCAAGGTTTGCGTGCGCGGGGCTACCATCCGCTGGTCGATCAGCGCAGTGCAGAGGATATCGCGGCGTTTCTGGGCGCCGTACAAAAGACCATCGCGTCCTGCGTCGATGCCATGCCTGGCCACGGCGAGTACATTGCGGCCATGTGTCAGGCACCGGCGATGGCCTAGCTCTTTATTTGCTTGCGAAAGCGAGCACGCTATGGATAGAGAACCACTGTGTTTGCGGGAGCGAGCACCCTATGGATAAAGAGCCACTGTGCTTGCGAAATCAAGCACCCTATAGAGAACGAACCACTGTGTTTGCGGGAGCGAGCACCCTATAGATAAAGAGCCACTGTGCTTGCGAAAGCGAGCACCCTATAGAGAAAGAACCACTGTGCTGCGAAAGCGAGCACCCTATAGAGAAAGAACCACTGTGCTTGCGAAATCAAGCACCCTATAGAGAAAGAACCACTGTGCTTGCGAAAGCGAGCACCCATACGGCGGTTGATCACCGTTAGCCAACAGGGTGGCAACGGGGTATGGGCCCTCGCTTTCGCAAGGGCAGTGTGTTTGAGGGTATGGGCCCTCGCTTTCGCAAGGGCAGTGTGTTTGAGGGGTATGGGCCCTCGCTTTCACAAGGGCAGGGTTTGTCGAAACTTGTGAAGCAGCCGCGCTTTGCGTTATCCTTCGCACTACTATCAAGGATGAAAGCACAAGCTCGTGGCAACTCTCAAGGATGTAGCACAGCTGGCCGGCGTCGGCCTTGGCACCGCATCGCGGGTCGTCAGCGGCAAGGGCGCGGTCTCCCCCAAAACTCTGGCGCGCGTGCGCAAGGCGATCGCCGAACTCGATTTCCAGCCCTCGCACGCAGCGCGCTCGCTTATGTCAGGCAGCTCGCAAATGATCGGCGTGTACATCCCGCTCCTGAGCGGCACCTTCTACACACCCATCCTGCAATTGATCTACGCCGAACTGCGCGCCGCTGGCCTGAACATGGTGGTGGGCTTTGGTACCGGCAGCAAGGACCAACGCCGACAAGCCGTTGAGGGCATCGATTTCCTGAACCAGCGCGGCTGTGACGGCGTGCTCGTGATGAGCAATGTGCTCACCGAAGATGACATCTCCGCACTCGGCCCGCGCAAGTCGCGCATGGTGCTGCTCAATCACTGCCTGCCTGGCATGGAAGAACAGTGCTTCACAGTTGACCATGACCTGGGCGGACGCATGGCCGCGCGCGCGCTCCTGGAGAAAAAGCACCGCAAGATCGCCGTCATCGCCGGCCCGCGTGAAGCCCCCGATAATGTGCAGCGTGTCGACGGCTTCATGGCCGAACTGGCCCTGGCAGGAATATCGGCGGATAACGTCTGGGTCACGGAATCGAATTTTTCGCCGGATGGCGGCTGGGATTCCGCCAAGGCCTTGCTGGCCTCGGGCTATGAATTTAGCGCCGTATTCTGTGCCAATGATGAAATGGCAGTGGGGGCGCTGTCGTATTTCCAGGAGGCCGGCGTTGCCGTTCCCGGCGATGTATCGGTACTCGCTTACGACGACACCCACAGCGCTGACTTCACCGCACCGCGCCTGTCGTCGGTCCATATGCCGTGGACCGAAATGACGCTCAACGGTCTCAATTGCCTGCTCAATCGCTGCTACGACATGGCGCGACCCTGCACCCACGACTACCCGGTGAGCGTCACTGAACGCGCATCGCTGGCCAAGCACAAGGCGCACGCCCGCGCAAAATAGAAAAAACGTGTTTTTTCCGCTCATGGGCGGATTTTTCTGTGGTAAAGTGGAAGCGATTCCAATCGATGCGCAAGCTCCTTACAACAGCACGTACAATCCATGACCAAAGCACAACCCGACCTGCACGGCTCCCTGTCCCGTACCGATTTCGGCGATGATTTCCGGTGGGGCTGTTCGACCTCGGCGTTTCAGATCGAAGGTGGCGCCAGCGCCGGTGGCCGGGTGCCCTCGATCTGGGATACGTTTTGCGAACAGCCAGGCGCGATCCGCGATGGCGCCGATGGCAAGGTCGCGTGCGACCATTTTCACCGCTGGCCCGAAGACCTGGCATTGGGACAGTCGCTGGGCTTGAACGCCTACCGTTTTTCGATTTCATGGCCACGCATTTTCAGCGCCCGCGGCGCAGCACCTAATCAGGAGGGCCTGCAGTTCTACAGCGACCTGGTGGATGGCATGCTGGCGCGAGGTATCGAACCATGGATCACCCTCTACCACTGGGACTTGCCACAGTATCTGCAGGACGCCGGTGGCTGGACCAACCGCGATACCGTCACTGCCTTCGTGGAATACGCCGACGTCGTCACCCGCCTGCTGGGCAATCGCGTCAAGCACTGGATCACCCACAATGAACCGTGGTGCACGGCCATACACGGCAACCTGGATGGCATGCATGCGCCAGGCATCAGGAACGTCGGCACAGCGCTGCAGGTATGCCACAACGTGCTGCTCTCTCATGGCCTTGCGGTGCCTGTCATTCGCGCCAATGTGCCCAATGCCCAGGTGGGGATTGCCTTGAGCCTGCATCCGGTGAAGGCCGCCTCCGACGCGCCGCAGGACCTGGCTGCAGTCACGCGCCACGACGCGTTTCGCAACCGCTGGTTCCTCGACAGTCTGTATGGACGTGGTTATCCGGAGGAACCCATGCGCCTGCTCGGCGCCGACGCACCCGCGATCGAGGCTGGCGACATGGACGCCATCGCCGTGGCCACCGATTTTTTGGGTGTGAACTACTACTTCCCGGAAGTGGTCAGGGATGACGCCGCGGGCGGCTTTTTGCGCACCACGGTGGTCCTGCCCGAAGGCCGCGAGCGGACCGATTTTGGCTGGGAAGTGGCGCCTGCGGGCTTGACGGAACTGATGGTGCGCATTGCGCGCGACTACAAACCAGCGGCCATGTACGTGACGGAAAACGGCTCCTGCTATGACGACCATCCGAATGACGATGGCAGCGTGAACGACACGGCCCGGCGCGATTACCTGGTGCGGCACCTGAACGCAGTGCGTCTGGCGCGCGCCGAAGGCGTGCCGGTCAAAGGCTATTTCGCGTGGAGCCTGCTCGATAACTTCGAATGGTCAGAAGGCTATCTGCGCCGCTTTGGCCTGGCCTATGTGGACTTCACCACCCAGCAGCGCACGCTCAAATTGAGCGGCGCCTGGTACCGCGACTTCCTGACGCTGCCACGCGCCT
>JBJMVX010000051.1:0-6152 GCA_045810445.1 Massilia sp. | reverse complement strand
GCCGGGCGAGATGGCGCGCGTGTTCGATCCCTTCTACCGGATTGAAACCTCGCGCTCGCGCGAATCGGGCGGCACGGGACTGGGGCTGACGATTGCCCGCAACATCGCAGAACAACATGGCGGCAGCATCGCGCTGGCCAACCATCCCGACGGCGGCCTGGAAGTGACCATGGTCCTTCCCGAGTATTACGCTGCCAAATAACCGAGACTTCTTACCGAGACTGGCCGCACAGGCACGCACTATTTATGAAGAATAAAAATATCGTCATCGTGGTGGCCATTGCGGCTGCCGTTGCCAGCGGCGCCTGGTACATGAACAAGGGCACGGACGCTGCTGCCGGTCCAGGCGCAAAAGGCGCTGCCGGCGGCCAGCCACCGACTGTCGTCAACGTCGTCGCGCCCCAGCGCCAGGACGTCCCGGTGGTGCTGCAGGCAACTGGCACCGTCACGCCGATCAGCAGCGTGGATCTGCATGCGCAAACAACCAGCATCCTGCGCAAGGTGCATATCCGTGAAGGCCAATTCGTCAAGGCCGGCGACTTGATGTTCACGCTGGACGATCGCAGCGAGCGCGCCAATGTGGA
The DNA here is from genome assembly GCA_045810445.1 of Massilia sp. Classification (GTDB taxonomy): domain Bacteria; phylum Pseudomonadota; class Gammaproteobacteria; order Burkholderiales; family Burkholderiaceae_D; genus Telluria_A. Next base: position 5,568 of record JBJMVX010000051.1, on the reverse strand, counting down.
CAAGGCCCAGGCCCAGAATGCGCGTGACCGCGCCACCCTGGCCGACCTGGAGCGCCAGTACAAGCGTAGCCAGGAACTGTACGACCAGAAGTTCATCGCCAAGAGCGCGCTGGACACCCTGCGCAGCCAGGTCGAGGCGGCGCGCGCCAATATCGGCGCCGGCAATGCGGCCCTGCAGGCCGAGCAGGTGGCAGCGAGCTACAGCACCATCCGCGCGCCCATGTCTGGCCGGGTGGGCGCCATCAATGTGTTCGCCGGCAGCCTGGTGCAACCGGTCACCTCGCTCACCACCGTCACCCAGCTCGACCCGATCACGGTCGCCTTCACGGTGCCGGAAGCCTCACTGGCCGACCTGCTCACCTCCCAGCACCAGGGCACGGTGGCGGTGGAGGCCAGTGCGGGCGCGAACGCCAAACCCGTGATCGGCAAGCTCAGTTTCATCGACAATACGGTCGACCCCCAGGCTGGCGCCATTCGCGTCAAGGCCCAGTTTGACAACCGCGACACCTCGCTCTGGCCCGGTCAGTTCGCCAGCGCCAAGGTCACCCTGCAAACGCTGAAAAATGCGGTGGTCATTCCCCAGGCGGCCATCATCACCACCACCCGCGGCACCTCGGTGTATGTCATTGACGCCGACCAGAGCGCGCGTTCGGTGCCGGTCACGCGCCTCTACAGTTTTGGCCTCAATGCCGCTGTTACTGGCCTCAATGGCGATGAACAGGTAATCACCGAAGGCAAACAGAATCTGCGTCCGGGGGGCAAAGTCAAACTGGCCGAAGCACCGGCCAAGCCGCACGGCGCGCAGAAACTGGCTGCCAAGGCGGACGCAAAATGAATCTGTCCGAACTGTGTATCCGCCGCCCCATCATGGTGGTGCTGCTGTCGGTCAGCCTGATTCTCGTTGGCGTGCTGGCCTATCTGCATATCCCGGTGGCCGCGCTCCCCAGCTACAACACGCCAGTGATCAACGTCTCGGCCAACCTGGCCGGCGCCAGCCCGGAAGCGATGGCTTCCTCGGTCGCGCTGCCGCTCGAGAAGCAGTTCTCCACCATCGCCGGCATCAGCCTGATCACCTCGACCAGCACCCAGGGCTCGACCTCGCTGACGCTGGAATTTGACCCCACGATTAACATCAACACGGCCGCCATCGATGTGCAGGCCGCGCTGCTGGGCGCGCAGCGCCAACTGCCCCAGGAAATGACGGAGCTGCCGGCCTACCGCAAGGTCAATCCGGCCGACGCGCCTGTCCTGTTCATGGTGATGACTTCACCATCGATGAATCTGTCGGAGCTGAACGACTACGCAGAAAACCTGATTGCCCCCAGCCTGTCGACCCTGCCGGGCGTGGCCCAGGTGACGGTCAATGGCCAGAAGCGCTTTGCCGTGCGCGTGCACACCAAGGCCGACCTGATGAACGCGCGCAATCTGACGCTGGACGAACTGGCGACAGCCCTGCGCGCGGCCAACTCGAATGCGCCGCTGGGCATCATCGATGGTCCCAGCCAGACCATGACGATCCAGGGCAATGCCCAACTGATGAACGCCGCCGCGTTTGCCGACCTGATTGTCGCCACCCGCAACGGCCAGCCCGTACGCCTGAAAGACGTGGCGACGGTGGAAGACAGCTACCAGTCGGTCAAGGCGGCCGGTGCCTACAATGGCGAGCGCGCCATCGTACTGCTGTTGCAGCGCCAGCCCGATGCCAACACGGTGCAGGTGGTGGACGCGGTGCGCAAGCTGCTGCCGCGCTTTCAAGCGCAGGTGCCAGCGTCAATCAAGATCGCCCTGGTCAATGACCGCTCGGTGTCGATTCGCGAAGCCATTCACGACGTGAACCTCACCCTGGCCCTGACGGTTGGCCTGGTGGTGCTGGTGATCTTCCTGTTCCTGCACCGCGCGGCGGCCACCTTCATTCCGGCCGTGACCATGCCCATTTCGCTGCTGGGCGCCTTGTCGCTGCTGTACGCGCTTGGCTACAGCCTGGACAACGTCTCGCTGCTGGGGATTACGCTGGCCGTGGGCCTGGTGGTCGATGACGCCATCGTGGTGCTGGAAAATATCGTGCGCCACATCGAGATGGGCAAGTCGCCCGTCGACGCCTCCTTGGTAGGCGCGCGTGAAATGGGCTTTACCATTGTCTCGATCTCGATCTCGCTGGTGGCCGTGTTCATCCCCATCTTCTTCATGCCGGGCGTGATAGGCTTGCTGTTCCACGAGTTTGCCGTGGTGGTGGGCCTGTCGATTTTGGTGTCGGCCGTGGTCTCCTTGACGCTCGTGCCCATGCTGGCCAGCCGCTTGCTGCCGCCGCACGTGGAAGGCGAGCACGGCGAAAAAACCTTCATTGGCCGCCATTTCGAAGCGCTCTTCGAGCGTGTGCGCGACGCCTACACGCGCACCCTCGACGTCGCACTGCACCACCGCTACATCGTGCTGCTGGTCGCTGTGGGCACCTTCGTACTGACCGTCATCCTGTACACCACCATCCCGAAAGGCTTTTTTCCGGAAGAGGACCTGGGCCAGCTGCGGGTGAACATCGAAGCGTCCGAAGAAACCTCGACCGAGGCCATGACGGTACTGCAGAAAAAAATCACCGACATCATCCAGGCCGATCCGAACGTGCAGGACGTGACCTCGTTTACGGGCGGCGGCAATACCGGGCGTGGCTTCATCGTGCTCAAGCCGCGTGGCCAACGCAAGAAAATGCCGCAGGTGGTCGATGGTTTGCGCAAGGCGACGCGCCAGGTCGCTGGCGTGTCGGTCTTCCTCAGTCCCGTGCAGAACTTGCAGTTGGGCGGGCGGCCGAGCAAGAGCCGCTACCAGTACACGCTGCAAAGCGTCAGTGCCGACGCACTCGGCGATTGGGCCAACAAATACCTGGAGCAGTTGCGCAATGATCCGGACTTCCGCGACGTCACCAGCGACTCGCAGAACAAAGGCTTGCAGGCGACCTTGAAGATAGACCGCGACAAGGCCAACGCCATGGGCGTGCAGATTGCCGATGTGCGCACCGCGCTGTACGCGGCCTATGGCGAACGCCAGGTCTCGACCATCTATGCCGCCGCTGCCAGCTACAACGTGATTCTCGAAGCCGACGCCGCCGACCGCCAGTCGGAAGACGCGCTGGGGCGGGTCTCGGTGCGTGGCAAGAATGGCCAGTTGGTGCAGCTATCGAGCATCGCGACGGTCGAGCGCACGGTGGGGCCGACCGCCATCAATCACCAGGGACAGTTGCAGGCCATCACGCTTTCGTTCAACCTGGCGCCGGACGTGCCGCTGGGCGTGGCCACGGCCAAGATCGACAAGCTGGGCGTGCAAATGAAATTGCCGCCGTCGGTGATTACCAAATACGGCGGTGACGCGGCCGTGTTCCAGGATTCGCAATCGTCCCAAATCATCCTGATCGTCGCAGCGCTTGGCGTGATCTATGTGCTGCTTGGCGTGCTGTACGAGAGCTTCATCCATCCGCTGACGATTCTGGCAGGTCTGCCCTCGGCAGCCGTGGGTGCCTTGCTCACGCTGCGCCTGTTTGGCCTGGACCTGACCATGATTGCCATCATCGGCATCCTGATGCTGATCGGGATCGTCAAGAAGAACGCCATCATGATGATCGACTTTGCCTTGCAGGCGCAGCGGGTGGAGGGCATGACGCCGTTCGACGCCATCCGCCAGGCTTGCATCCTGCGTTTCCGGCCCATCCTGATGACCACTTTGGCCGCGTTGATGGGCGCCTTGCCGATTGCCCTGGGCCTGGGCGCTGGCGCGGAACTGCGCCAGCCGCTGGGGTTGGCAGTGGTGGGGGGCTTGCTGTTCTCGCAAGTGATTACCCTGTACATCACGCCTGTGATTTACCTCTTCCTCGACAAATACAGCGGGCGCGGGCCGATGGACGACGCCATGCTGGGGCTGACGGAACCGGCCACGCTGCACGCGCTGCCGTCGATCGCCAAGGTCGGCTAACAACGTTTTCCCCAAGGTCGGGGGCAAAGCGCCGATTTGTCGGTGGGCACGCGGGTTCTGGCTGCTCGCTTTCGCAAGCAAAGTAAATTTCACTGTGCTTGCGAAAGCGAGCACCCATACGCCATCGCTGTTTTTGCAAACGCGAGGTCAGGGTTTACTTGTGTGTATTGCAACCCGGATACATACCGTAACAACCGTTAAGGCCCCTCTCTTGTAAACTTCTCAAGTCGTCCCGGCGTGCGTTACGCGCGCAAAACGGATAGACTGCGCCTCTGACCTGCTGCTTGATTTATTCCCCTTGGAAAACTGCATTGAATTTGCGCGACCATACCCTTTCATTGCCGGACGTTTCTGACGGTATTTGCAGCCACTGCGGGCAGCCCTTGCCTGCAGGGCATGGGCATGTTCACGCCTATGGGAAGAAGCAGTTCGACAAGGTTGGCTTGGTGATCACGGTCCTGTTGCACGTGCTGCTGCTGGCGGGCTTCCTGTTGAGCAAGCGCTTGGTGACCAAGCCGCTCAGCCCGTCGAAAACCGACATCACCTATATCTCGCCCTTGCCCATCAAGGAAAAACCCAAGCCCAAGCCGCTGCCCCGCAATAACGACAAGCCGAGCGCCAAGCCCAATACAGCGGCCAAGCAGGTCGTGATGAAGATGGATCGCCTGCCCAACACGATTACGCCTCCCCAGGAGCCGGTGGTCCAGGTCGCCCCCGAACCACCGAAGATCCTCAAGCTCGATCCGGACGCCGACATGTCGGCCATCCTCGAGGCCAAGCGCCGCGCGCGCGGGCAGGTGACTGAGCAGGTCGAGGAAAGCGAGGCTGATCGCGGCAACCGCCTGGCGCGCGAGAATATTGCCGCCGCCAACAGGCGCGGCAATGGCACAGATCATGACGACGGCACCATCGAAGTACTGAACAAGTCTTTCAATGGCGCCGATATCAAGTTCAATAACTGGAACGTCAACTTCAAGCGCCGCTGGTTGCAGCAGGTGCACGTGGACCTGGGGCTGGAGCGCGATATCGAAACGGCCGTCATCAAGCGCATGATCCAGATGATCCGCAAGGAAGCCCCTGGCGACTTCACCTTCGATTCGCACCGCCTTGGCCGCAAGGTCAATCTGAGCGGTCGCGTCCAGGATAATGCCGAACTGGAAGCCTTCCTGTTCAAGGAGTACTTCCCCGACTACCGGCCGCCGCGCGAACGCTAGGCGCGCGCCTTGAGCAGGCGCGCGATGTCACGCGCAAAATAAGTGAGCACGCCATCGGCGCCAGCGCGCTTGAAGGCCATCATTGCTTCCATCATCACCTTGTCGTGATCGAGCCAGCCGTTTTGCGCGGCCGCTTTCAGCATCGCGTACTCGCCCGACACCTGGTAGGCAAAAGTCGGCACCTTGAATTCATCCTTCACGCGGCGCACGATGTCCAGATAAGGCATGCCCGGCTTCACCATCACCATATCAGCACCCTCGGCGATATCGAGCGCCACTTCGCGCAGCGCTTCGTCGGTATTGGCCGGGTCCATCTGGTAGGTGAACTTGTCGGCCTTGCCGAGGGCGGCGGCGGAACCGACCGCATCGCGGAAAGGGCCGTAGAAGGCCGAGGCGT
>JBJMVX010000050.1:0-7665 GCA_045810445.1 Massilia sp. | reverse complement strand
GGTGAAGCTGCTCACGCTCAGGGTGACATTGATGTCGGCGTGCACGCTCACCGGGTAGCCGACTTCATTGGCGCCGTCGACCGGGTCAGGCGATTCGAAATCGCTGAAGAAATTGCGCGTGACATTGGTCTGGCCGCTGACTGGCCAGGTTGCCACCTGGCCCAGGCCCAGGCCCGGCGGATAGCCATTATTCGATGTGAAATTGACGGTGAGGTAGTAATACCCGTTGGAATTGGCCGCGCCGGCGCCGATTTCCTTGAATTTCGGCTCAAAAATGACAAAACGATGGTAAATCGCCGTGATCAATTCTTCGGCCAGGTATTGGCCGGACGAGCTGCTACTGGCAGAAATGACTTCGCCGTAAGCATAACCGCCGGTGAAGGTGTAACCCACATGGGCCAGCCTTTCCAGGGGCGATACGCCGGTAAAGCCGGACTTGCCGGGAGTTTCTTCGTGCGCGACGGTATTGTTGATGCGCTGGTAATCGGAGTGGTTCTGGGCCGCGCTATCGATCAGCGCATTGCGCGTCAAAATGCTCAAGCCCGCCTGGGATCGGCGGAAGTTAAGCCAATTCAAGCCATCGACAGCCACATTGCCAGTGACGGCAGGCGCATTGGGCTCGACTGGCACCGTCGGGGTAGGCTGGGGCGTGGGATTGATGATGGGACTGGAATTGCTATCCCCGCCGCCGCCGCAGGCCGCCACAAGGCACGCGGTGAGGACCGCCAGGGACCCTGCTTGCCAGCGTTGCAATATGCTCATGGCTTACTCCTGCAAAAAAATACTCTGAGAACAGATTCTAGGCGAAAACGCGAATCCATGAGATTTGTTTGTCGGACGAGCATCGTCGCGTCAAGGGCGACGCTGTAAAATACCAACATTGATGTTTGAACCTCACGCCTACCCGGACCCCATTTGAAACCGACCCGTCAGCAGCGCCTTGCGCGCGCCAAATTTGCCCTACCTAGCTCCGTGACCCTGTTGTCGATCGCGTGCGGCTTCGGCAGTATCGTGCTGTCGGTCGACAATGCCCGCATTGGCGACGCCTCCGACTACCGCATGGCTGCCATCCTGCTGGTGTTGGCTGGTGTATTCGACGCCCTGGACGGCTTCGTGGCCCGCCTGACCTCGACCTCCTCCGATTTCGGCATGCAGCTCGATTCGATTGCCGACGTGATGAATTTCGGCTGCGCGCCTGCCATGCTGCTCTATTGCTACGGTTTCACCCAGATCGGCCAGTCCCACCCCACCTTGCTGCGCATGGGCGGCCTGGCCTGCTTCATCTTCGTTGCCTGCGGCGCCTTGCGCCTCGCCCGTTTCAATGTCAACGTGGGACGCACCGATCCGCGCTATTTCGTCGGCATGCCCATTACCGCCGGTGCGGCCTGCGTAGCCTCGGTGGTGGTGGCCTGGCCATCGCCTTTGCGTGACACCGTTCATGCAGCCATGCTGATCGTGCTGATGGTGGCCGTTGGCACCCTGATGGTGTCCACCGTGCGCTTTCCCAGTTCCAAGCAACCGAAGAGCAAGCTGTTGCTGGTCGTGGCGGCCGTTGGCATTGCCCTGCTGGCGGCGCTGCAATGGCGCTTCTTTGTACTGTTTTTCGTGATTTACGTTAGCGCGACGCTGCTGATCAATATCGGCTGGCAACTTGGCTGGCGCGGCTTGCCGCTGCCTCAGGTGTTCGAAGACTAGGCAAATTTGTCGAGCATGGCGGCCAGGGATGCGGCGGCCGTCTGTGCTTCGCCCAGTTCGCTGGCGTTGGCTGTCTGGGTAATGATGCTGGCACTGAGCAATTGCACGAAGGCGCGATCGAGTGCCTTGCGCGCCGCCGCCATCTGCTGGGCCACGCCCTCGCAGTCGGCCGGCTCATCGGCCAAGGCAATGAGTTTTTGCACGCCACGCAATTGACCTTCAATGCGCGCCAACCGGTGCAGCAAATCCTTCTTCTGCACGGTGCTCAGCGCCGTGCCGGCAATCATGTTCAGACTCTGGTCGGCCATGCCATCCTTTCGCGCGTCTGCTTACTGCCTCAAGCGACTTCGTGCCCGCGCGCTGCGCGCAGGATGCTGAACCAGTCCGAGCGGCTCAGGGTGAACTGGGTACCAGCCACCGCCACGGCAATGGCTTCGATGCGGCCGGTCCCGGTAAGCGGTATCGGGCGCGAGGGTAGTTGAATGATCCAGGCAAACACCACGCTGGCAAACGGCTGGCCCAATTCATCGGCAATGCCCTTGATGACCAGGCGCAGATTGTCCGCGTGCTCTTCGCCGCCATTGAACAGGCGCCCGCCGGCCAGCGGCGACCAGATCATGGGCGAGATACCCAGGTCCTGCAGGCCATCAAAGGTTTCATCGAACATGGGCGCCGTGTGCAGCGGCGAAAACTCCACCTGATTGGTGGCCAGGGTAATACGCCGGTTGAGCGCTTCAAACTGGTGGCGGCTGAAATTGGACACGCCAAAATGCAGCACCTTGCCAGCCTGGCGCAAGCCGTCGAAGGCGCGCGCCACTTCATCGAAATCCATCAGCGGATCGGGACGGTGGATCAGCAGCAGGTCAAGCCGGTCCGTGCCCAGCTGGCGCAGCGACTCCTCGACCGAACTGACGATGTGCGCAGCACTGGTGTCGTAATGCTGGATGCTGTGCTGCGGGCGCTGTGGCGACACCAGTTTGATGCCGCACTTGGAAATGAGTTCAATCTTGTCGCGCAGCGAAGGCTGCAAGCGCAGCGCATCGCCAAACAGGGACTCCACGCCGTAGCCGCCGTAAATGTCGGCATGGTCGAAACTGGTCACGCCGAGCGCAATGCAGCGCTCGATGAAAGCAACCCGCTGCTCGGCCGACATGCCCCATTCCGTCATGCGCCACATGCCGGCGACAATACGGGACAGGTCAGGACCCTGGGTGCTCGTGGCAAGGCGCGGGCAGGTCAGGTCGGCTGGCAGGGCTGCACTCATAGGTGGCTTTCTCGGTGGTTGCGGTGTGATTTACTTGACCCACAGGCGGATCGAATCCCAGGCCCGGCCAAAAATGCCTGCCTGCGCCACTTCTTCCAGCGCCACCACTGGCAACTCCAGCAGAGGTTTGCCATCGACCATCATCTTCAGGGTGCCAACGCGTGCATGCAAAGGCAGCGGCGCGACCAGTGGATCCTTGCGTTCGAGCACAGGCTTCATCTTGCCAGCCACACCCTTCGGTACGGTCACCAGCACATCGTTGGCGAAACCGATCTTCACGGTGGACGAGGAACCCTTCCAGATTTCCGGGGTCAAAATCGGCTGACCCTTGGTGTACAGCTTGACCGTGTCAAAGTTCTGGAAGCCCCAGTTCAACAGCTTCTGGCTTTCCTGGGTGCGGGCCTGGTCCGAGCTCGTGCCCAGCACCACCGTTATCAAGCGCCGTTGCAGGGTGCCGTTCGGGCGCTTGGCGGAGGCGATCATGCCGTAGCCGGCGCCATCGGTGTGGCCTGTCTTCATGCCATCGACAGTTGGGTCCAGCCACAGCAGGCGGTTGCGGTTTGGCTGGGTAATTTTATTGTAGGTAAAGCTCTTGATCGAATCGATCTTGTAGAACTCGGGGAAGTCCAGGATGACGCGTGCCGCCAGAATCGACAGGTCTTCTGCAGTTGAAAAGTTTTCCGGGCTGGGCAAGCCATGCGGATTGGCAAAGCGCGTGTTCTTCATGCCCATGCGGGCCGCTTCCTTGTTCATCATGGCAACGAAAGCGCCTTCGTCGCCGGCGACAGCTTCGGCCAGGGCAACAGCAGCATCATTGCCCGACTGGATCATCAAGCCGTGCAGCAAGTCGTCAATCGACACCGGGGTGGCTGGGTCGATGAACATCTTGGAACTGCTGGCGTCGACTTTCCAGGCGCGCACAGACACATTGACCATCTGGTCCAGAGTCAGTTTCTTGTCGCGCAAGGCGCCAAAGACGACATAGGCCGTCATGATCTTGGTCAGCGAGGCCGGTTCGACCCGCGCGGTCGGGTCTTGCGAAGCGATCACCTGGCCGCTGGTGGCGTCCAGCAGCAACCAGGAGCGTGCCGCAATGGTGGGCGGCGGCAGGGTTTGGGCCACGGCGGCGGAGATCGCCAGTACGCTGGCAGCGAGTGCCGCAAATAATTTTTTCATGGGAGAGTACTCAAAAAGTTGAAGCGCAAAAAGAATGCGCCTCATTATAGACCCAGCTGTCCTCAGGCCTCACGACGCCACAGTTGAATCACGAGGTTTTTTATATGGGACAGCTTGCGGTGGAAAAAGTGGTCGGCGCCAGGAATGACGATGACCGGAATATCTTGCGGGCGCGCCCAATCCAACACTTGTGTCAGGGTAATGGTGTCGTCGACTTCGCCATGGATCAGGATGGTGTCGGCTGGCACTTCGGGCACATCCCATTTGCCGGCAGCAGTGCCGACCAGCACCAGGCGTTCTGCCGGGCGCCCTTCGGCGGCCAGGCGCTGCTGCAAGCGGGCTTGCACAAAAGTGCCGAAGGAAAAACCTGACAGGGCAATCGGCAGGCCGGGGTAGTTCGCTTGCATGTGTTCCAGCATCACCAGCATATCGTCGGTTTCGCCTATGCCGGCATCATGCTCGCCAGCCGAGGCGCCCACGCCCCGGAAATTGAAACGCGCCGTCACGTAGCCGAGGGCCACGAAGGTGCGGGCCAAGGTCGCGGCAACCTTGTTTTCCATGGTGCCGCCATATAGCGGGTGAGGGTGGGCCACCAGGGCAATGCCGCGCGGCGCATCGGCCGGCGTGTCGAGCAGGCATTCCATGACGCCGGCATGGCCGGTGAGGGTGAATTTGGTTTGCTTGTTCATCAGATCTTCAGGCGTTCAACGACCTGGCCGCCGACCAGGTGGGTATCGATGATGTCGTCAATGTCGCTGGTATCGACATAGGTGTACCAGGTGCCTTGCGGATAGACGACCAGCACCGGGCCCTCTTCGCAGCGGTCCAGGCAACCGGCCTGGTTGATGCGGATCTTGCCTGGCCCACTCAAGCCCAGTTGCTTGATGCGCTTTTTGGCATGCTGCTGGGCGTCCTGCGCGCCTTGTTTGCCACAGCAGGGGCGGCCATCTTCGCGCATGTTCATGCAAAAGAAGACGTGTTTCTCAAAAAAAGGTGTGTCGCTCATGGTCGTTTCATTCTGCGAAAATCGAAGTTGCCATGATACGCGTTCTGGCAATTGATGTCGCCGTGTCAAGCACCGCCCTGGCCGCGCCGCTCGGCAACGCGGTGCTGCTTTTGCGAGGGCAGCAGCAGGAACCACAGTGCGAAAAACGGCCACAGCAGCGACAGGAATTGCGCGGCGCCGTTGAAATTGAGGAACTTGCCCTGGACCCAGCCTTGCAGGGTGGACGAGAAATAGGGGTTCACGGGGATGGTATTGACGACCAACAGGCTCAGCAGCAAGGTCACCATTGCCAGGCGGCGCTGCGCCACCTGGGGCGCAAACGCCAGGCCCGAGAGCATGATCAGGCCAATCAAAAAGCCGCCCTGCGCGCCCGGCGTGATCCAGACAAAGGCATTTTCTGGCGCGAACAGGAGTGAGCTGGCCAAGGTCTTGAACAGCAGTGCCAGGGCCAGCATGGCCAGGATCAGGCGCATGCGCGGTGCGCCGCGATTGAGCATGCACAGCATGGTCAGCACGGCGCCGGTCATGCCGCAAGCCGTGATCACCGTTTCCGACAGCCAGTACTGCTCGGGGCTCATTGCCGCGCCCGGGCGCAGCATGCTGACCAGGTCGATGTCGGCATCGAGCCAGCGCGATAGCCATTCTGAAAAGATCGGCAGCAGCTGGCCGTGGCCGAACATATAGCCAAGCGGGTAAATCTGGGCCAACGGCCACAGCGCCAGCAGGACCAGGCCATTGCTGGCCTGGGGCGCAAACCAGCGCTGGCGCGTTTGGTAGAGCCGGCTCTCGTTGAGGTAGGAACGGGCGCCGGCCAAGCCAATGAAGGCGCCCACCAGCGCGCCTGCCGAATTGGTCAGGAAGTCGAGGATCGACGGCACCCGGGTTGGCAGATAGGTCTGCACGGCTTCCATGGTCCCCGACACCAGCATGCCGATGATGGCAGCGCCCACGATGGCCCAGGCGCCGCGCAGATAGGGATACACGGCCAATACCAGCAGCATCCCCAGCGGCACGTAGCCGATCACGTTGACCACCACATCGAACACGGTCCAATAGCGCGGCATCTCCGGCGTGACGTAGGCGAAGGGCGAGAGGCCGGTATCGCGCCAGCCTGAAAACGGGAACCAGCTGGCGTAGATAATCAGCAGCAGGTAGACCAGCAGGGCGGCACGTGAAACGGGCGAGCCGCGTGGTTCGCGGCGCGGCGGTGTGTCTGTCATTGCTTGTGGGCGGGCAGGGAGGCAAGCCAGGACACGATATCGGCAGCGACGGCATCGGTGGCGCCGGCGAGCGCGCGCGCGCCGCCCGCAGCATCGGCGCTGCGTGCCGGATCCTTGCGGCTGAAGGTTCTCTGGTCAATCAGCTTGTGTCCCTGGAACAGCGATACGCGCAGCACCAATTGGCCATAGCTCTGGCTCTGGCTATCGAAGCTGTGGGTGAAGTCGTCCACTTCCGTGCGCAGGATCGCCACCCCGTCCGATGCGTCGGTGGGGGTGAGCACCTTGATGCCGGTTTGGGCGATGCGCGTTTTCAGGCGTTGCGTCACCATCTGCAGCGGTGTCGCGCTCCAGCGCGCGTGTGCATAACTGCGCGCCTGAAGCGGGTCGGCGTAATTGAGGCGATAGAACATGCGCTCGTTGTCCAGTGCAGCCAGGCCGGTGACGTCGGTCACCACCACCGCGCCAATGGCAGGCGTGGCCGGCGCTGCTGCTGTCATCGTTGCGGGACCAAAGTCGAAGGTGGTATTGGTGACGGGCTTTTCGCTGGCGCAGCCGGCCAGCAGCAGGGCGCCGCAGCCAGCGGCCGCGCACAGGAGTCGGGTCAGTGTCAGTGTCATGATGGTCCTCATTTGGTCGGGGCGACGAAGCCAGGTTCACCTGGGCCAGGCGCGTCGGCGGTATTGCCGAACAAGATGCTCTGTGGACGGTCGCTGATGGTATTGGCGGTGCGCCGCACGGCGCGCAGCGAGGTGCGCGCTTCGTCCGTCATGGACACCAGGTGCGGCAGGGTTTGCATTTCAAGGTCGCTGGTCACCGCTTCAAGCGAGGTGCCGACACGGTCCACGGTGGCTGTCAGCTTGACGATTGGGCCGTTGGGGCCCTGCAGGCTGGTGGCCAGTTGATCGAAATTGCGCGTCATCTTGGTGGCGCTGGCCGAAAGCTCATTAAACGAGGCCAGACTTTGCTCGGCCTTGGCTTCCAATGCCGGCAGACGTTCGATGGTGGGCTCGAGTCGTTTGGGAAGGGCCTCGTAGGCGTCAGCCGCGCGGCCCACTTTGTCGAAGGCGCCCAGGATGCGCTTCTGGTTGTCGGGGCTAAGCAGTTCGTCGAAGCGCGTGGTCAGTTCTTCTGCCTTGTCGAGGATAACGGTGCCGCGTTTTTCTAGCTGGTCCAGAAAGCCCGGGCGTAGGGGGATGCGTGCCATGTGCGACTTGTCGCTGGCCAGCAGGGGCGAGCCGACCTTGTCGTCATCGAGCTGGATGAAGGCAATGCCGGTCACGCCCTGGTAGCCCAGGGTCGCGAAG
>JBJMVX010000049.1:0-7100 GCA_045810445.1 Massilia sp. | reverse complement strand
TCCCCACGAATTTCATACAAGCGCGAGTCGCCCACGTGGAATAGCAGCGGCGGCTGGCCGGGACGCAATTCAAGCAGGGTCAAGGTCGTGCCGGGACGGCGGTCGGGTGCAACGCCGGCGCTGAAATGGGTTTGCAGATAGCTGTGCAGGGAATCGAGCTGTTCGCTCAATTGGGCCAGTGAGGTGCACGCCGGCATGGCCAGTAAACCGGTCACGACCGCTTCAGCAGCTTCGCGGCCCCGTCCGTGGCCGCCCATGCCATCGAGCACGGCAACCCGGGCATGGCCTACGGGCCAGTTTTGTACTTGGCGTTGTTGTAATTGCTGACCGTTGAGGTATTGGGCGAGGCCGTGATGATCGATCAGCAGGAAATTATCCTGGTTTTCCGGATTGGCGCCCGCAGCCGAGCGTGCTGCAATGTCGAGCATGGGGCCAAAGTGGAGCTGGTCGGGGACAAAAGTCATGGGTACTCAAGGCGGACGAAAGCGCAATCATGACAGCTTAGCGTGGAAAGTCGCAAGCCAAAGCCCCGATCAGATGGCAGTTTCCCGCTTTCCTGCGTGGAGTGCGATGGCATTGATAACAACGCAGACCCCAGCACCTGCCAGCGCAGCCTGCACGCCTACATGGTCGGCCACCCGGCCCCAGAACAGGCTGCCTGCCGTATAGCCGCCAGCCATCACAAACAGGTAGATCGACAAGGTGCGTGCTCGTATGGCCGCGGGAAACGCCAACTGGGCTGCAGCATTGAGCGTGGACACGGTTGCGGACCAGGCCATGCCTGCCGCCATGATCAAAGGCACCATCACGCTGAGCGAGCGCAACATTGGCAAGATGAGCAGCATGCATCCATAGACCAGCAAGGCCCCCACCAGCAACCGGGTCTTGCCCACGTGCTGCCGGAGGCTGGGCAGCAAAAAGGCGCCGCCCACGGCGCCCGCGCCCAGGCTGCCCATCAGCAGGCCGAACACGCCGGAATTCATGTGCAGGATCGATTTGACGAAAATGGGCAGCAGGGACGCGAAGGCGATGGTTGCAAAGAATACTGTGCACACATTGAGCAGGATGTGACGGTAGCGCGGGCAACCAAGCGCGGTCTCCAGTCCAGCTTTGAGACGCGTGCCAAAACTGAAACTGGCCGGCAGTGCTTGCGGGGCAGACTCGCGCCACCAGAACCAGTAAACACCCAAGAGGCCAATGAAGGAGCAGGCGTTAAACAGGAACAAGGCGCCAGGCCCCACCCACGCAAACAGCAGGCCGCCCAGTGCCGGGCCGGCAATGGCAGCCACGTTGTAACTCAGATTGTTGAGGGTCGCGGCCGCTTCGACTTCATCGGGCTCCACCAGGCCGGACATCGACGCTTGCCAGGCAGGCCACATGAACGCCGAGCCGCACCCAAGGCAAAAGGTCAGCGCCAAGAGGGCGCCCGGCGTGGCGCTGCCGCGCATGACCAGCAGCGCCATCGCGCAGGCGCACAAGGCCATGAACAGATTGCACATGAACAGAAACTTGGCCCGATGAACGGCATCGGCAATCACGCCGGCAAACAGGGCGAACAGGAAAATGGGAATGTAGGTGGCAGTTTGCACCAGGCTGCTGGCCGAGGCCGAGGAAGACACGGTAGCAATCAGCCAGGCGGAGGCGAAAGTCTGGGTCCAGGTACCGAGATTCGATATCAGATTGGCCAGCCACAATTGACGGTAACGCGTGTGCCGCAAAGGCGTCGACAGAGGAACCTTGCAACGCCGTGGAGGCACCGGCAGGGGGACAGTCAAACTTGGCTTACTCATGATGCAGCTAGTCTATGAGCATGGATGCTATGCGTCAACTTATACACACCGCGGTGTGCGCATGTTATCGTTGTCGCATGCGTATTCGACCGATGAAAGATAGCGATGTGGGCGCTGCGGCGCGCTTGCTGCGCGTGCTCTCGGAGCAGTTCATTCTGCACGAGAGCAGGGCAGAGGCGCGCTCGAGCTTCCTGCACGAGAATAGTGAAACGGGTTTGCGCAGCTTTATGGCTGCCGGTTTGGTCTATCATGTCGCCGAGCAGGACTGCAAGCTACTGGGCTTTATCGGCATGCGCGATCACAAGCACCTGTTTCATATGTTTGTAGATGAACAATACCAGCGCCAGGGTATTGCAAAAGCCTTGTGGGCAGTAGCGCGCCAGGACGCGATGGACGCGGGGAACCCCGGTGTCTTTACCGTCAATTCGTCGAACTATGCGCTGCCGGTCTACCAGGCGCTCGGCTTCGTGGCCACGGCTGCGGTGCAAAGCAAAAACGGCCTTTTTTACAACCCGATGCAATTTGATGGGAGTCACTGTGACTGAATTCACCAGGCGTGCGCTGGGCGCGGCGCTGCTGTCGGCCTTTGCCGCCATACCGGCCCTTGGCCAGGAAGTGCAAGTGCTCTCGCATGGGGCGCCGTACGCCATCAGCGACGAGATCAATGCCTCGTTCGCGCCAGCGCGTGACGAGCGCAAAAGCAAGCGGCCATTGAGCGCGCGCAGCGATGCCTCTACGATCGCCAATGCCTACCTCGATGCCTTCCTGCGCTGCGGCGTCAACGAAGCGAACTACCCGTCCAACCAGGCGCCAGGCGCTGCGGAGGCGGAAACGGTCATTGAAAACGGCACCTACATTCCTATCGCCGGCACCCACAAGCTGCTGCTGCTCGGTGAATTCATGCGCGGTAAAGCCATTTACGATATCGACAAGCGCAAGGTGCTCACGCCACAGTGCCCGGCTGGCGTGCGAAGCATGTACTGGTCCTACAGCACCGACCGCGCCGCCTTTGCCGTGCAGGCGGTCACTGGTGTGTCCTTTGCCGGCGACGCAAGGTCGCTGTGGACCGCCAGATTGGGCGATGGCCAGGACATCTACTTCATCAACACGCGGGCCCAGGGCGCCAAGTTCCGTAAAGTGTTCTCGCTGCCTGATGAAAAAGTACTCGACGTTCTACTACCCGACAACACCGATCATTTCTGGGTCCTGAGCCAGTCCGAACGCATCTCCCTGCCCAACCCGAACCGTCTGGTGCATGCTGCGGCGGGCGCTCAAACGCCCACCATCGACATCAATCTGCGCAAGGTGGACTTGAAGGGCAATGTGCTGGAAACTACCGAAGTGGCACGCGCGGTCCCCGAAGGCACGGCGCATTTCGTCAGGGAGTAGGCGCTGCGGATGCGGTTTCGTCGGCGCGCCGCAACCACAGACTGCTGGCCCAGCCCTGGATATCCTTGCCCTCCACGCGTGCGCGCAACTGCCACCAGTCGCCATCGCGCAAGCCGGTTGTTGTGACCAGCGCGCCGGCCGGGACGACAGCAATGCGGCGCGCTGCCGTTCCCTTGGCCGCGCGCAGATTCAAATCATCGTAGACCCGAAAACTGTGCCCAAGCACGCTCACGGCTGCCACCTCATGGCGCAGCGCTGGTGGCTGGGCCAGCCATAAAATCAAGGTGGCAATGCCCCAGGTGCCCAAGCCGACGATGGTCAGTGCCCTCAGGTTCATTTGGCGCCACCAGTGCGATGGCGTGCACCATGCGGCCAGCAGCAGCGTCAGGACCAGACCGAGGGCAATGGCGCCAAGCGCGATATAGCTAATGTTGAACATGGCCGCGTCCTCAAACGTCAAAGCGCAGCACGTAGTGGCCAGCCACCAGGTGGTGGCCCGCTGGGAGCAGGTAAGGCTGGTCGGCGTTCGCGTCGGCGATGCAGGCGACGAAATCCAGTTTTTCATCCAGGTGAAACAAGGCTTGCGTAGGACTGATGCGGCCAATCTTGTAGCCACCAGATGTGGCCTCGAAGCTGAAGGCATTGCGCGACAGGCCAAGGCGATCGGCGCTCGCAGCTGGTGCGCCGTCGGCACGCTGCAGGAAGCGTGCGGAATCAAGAATGCGCAGTGCTGCCAGCATGGGGGCGCTACGCCCGAACACCAGGCGCGCGCCGCTGGCCACCGGCAGGCTTGCCGCATCCTTGAGCAGCAAGGTGGCGCAGTAGCGATCAGCCATCGCCGGCGGTACGGCAAGCAGTTCCACCTTGACGTGGTCGACTGGTGAAAATGTGGCCGGTGCGGTGATTTGTCGGCTGCCAGCCGCCGTGATCGCACATAAGTTATCGTCACCATCGATGGCAAAGCGAATCGCTGCGGCGCTAGTGTCAGCGGCCAAACCCAGCGCGCCGTTCAAGCCGATTTCCATATTACTGGTCCCGGTGTCGCGATAGCGGCTAAGGCGCGGCAGGGCCAGCGCGACCAGGCTGACCCGTTGCTGCGCGATAGGCGCGAAGGTGGCGTCGAATTCTGCAAGTGGCCGGTGGCTGAAGGGCACTGCGGTCAGTTCGGATTCCGCAGGCGTGACCGAACGGCTTTTCCAGACGGTTGCAGGTTTCATCGGCACGCTCGCACCAGCGCGTTCGATCTTCATGAGCAGACGTTGTTTTACCGGCCCTTGGCGGCTGATGGTGTAGTAGCCGCTGACCGCGTCAAAGCTGCAGTCAAAGGCGCCTTTGGGGCGCACCTGGACCTCAATCGGGGTGTCCGGTCCATCGTTCACCAGCAGGATCGCGCCGTCGCCGCCAAAGGGCCAGGCCGGCAGGTGCATCTCTTCGCTCAACAACGCAAGGCGCTGATGTTGATACAGCACGCATGCGCCTTGCCAGATGGCGCTGTCGGCCGACATGCTCACCTTGTACAGAACCGGTTCTGGGGGTGCCGGCAGGTACACGGCGTGGCCGAAGCGCACTTCCACTTCGCCCGGGGCCAGGGCCTCGGTCCCGATGACGTCATAGCGCACCTCGTCGCCGCCAAGCAGGTCGCCGAAGTCCTTGCGGTGCAGGGCGGTGAGCGAATCGGTCAGGTCACGCACGCGCGCGCCACGCGTCAAATGGCGATCATCGTCCAGTTCTTCCTGCGCCAGCAGTAGCGTCACGTGGGAAAAGCAGCGCGTCGGCGCGCGTCCACGCAGCTCGCGTGGCGAGCGCTCGAGCAGGTCGCGCAGCAGCGGACGACGGGCAAACAAGGCCAGACCTGGCGCCTGCCAGATTGCCTCGGCGTTGAAGACGTCATTTACCTTGCCCAGGATTTCGTGTTGGACGTAGATCGGCATGTTGGTTTCTCCTCGAATGATTGCGCGCTAACGGCATTGAACGCTAGCAGGGGGCAGATGAAAAACAGCAGGTGGCTGCCGCCAGCGGACAGGAAACTCATGGGCTGACCCATGATGGGAAAGATCGACAGGTTAGTGCCCCAGGAGAGCAGCAGGTGGCCCAGCACGAAGGCGACGCCGCCGCACAGGACAAAACAGCGGAAGCGCCATACCCAGGCTTGCCGGAAGTCGCGCGTGTCGACGCTGGCAGCGAACGCACGCAGCGCCGTTTGTGCGAGACCGGCCAGGAACAGCACTTGCAATGTCCATAGCGCCAGTGCGCCCAGCAAGCCATGGCGGTTGATAAAAAACGAGGGTGCAAAGTCGTCCTGCACCGCCGGAATATGCAAGGCTGCGCCAGCCGCCTCACCCAGTCCACCGATTCCCAACCAGTTGTCTGCGCCCCACCAGGCACCTTGCGCAATGGCGTGCGCGCCCAGCAGCAGCTGTTGACCCGTGTGCGGATGGCGGGCCGGGTCGAGCCAGACGGCGAAGCGGTCGGCGTAAAAGCCCCATTGCACCACCTGTTCCACACCCGCGATGCGGACCCAGGCAATGCTGGCGATGGCGCTAATCCCGACTGCGGCCAGACCTGCGCTCAGGACGCGCCTCTTCGTCGCCAACGACCAGGCCATGGCCATGGCCATGCTCCACACCAGCAGCAGGATGAGCGGCGAGTAGTCGTCCACTTCCACCAGGGCCAGGGCCAGTAGCGCGGCAAATAGCAGGGCCGGCCCGACCAGGCGCAATGCCAGGCGTCCTTGCTCACGTCCCAAACCGAGCGCTATGCAATGGGCTGTCAATACCGTCAGCGCCAATTTGGAAAATTCGACGGGTTGCAAATCGAAGACCCCGGTTTCATCGCCGAACAGCACCTGCGTGGCAAGCGCCAGCAGCGAGACCCCGGCGACAGCGGCCAGCAACCATTCGATGCGTCGTTGTGGCCAGAGTGGCCGGCTGGCGCGCAACTGCCACAGCATCCCAATGCCCAGCCCAATGGCGAGCATCGCGCTGGTTTTCTGGAAGTGGCGCAGCCAGGATGACTCCATCGCTCCCAGGCCGAGTTCCAGTTGCGCCAACAGCCCCGCTGCCAGCAGTAGCAAGGCTGCATTGGTGGCCAGGTTCGCGCGTTGTGTGACCAACAGCGCACCCCACAGGGCGGCCCAGGCCAGCAGCATGGACCAGCCCACGCCCACACTGGCGCCGGCGCGCTGGAACAGCAGCGCACCCAGGCCGGCGACGACCAGCAGTGCCGCTGTGACGACGACTTTTTCCTTTCCTGGCACCGGCCAGCGGCCAAATAGAAGGGCGATAATTATCAGACTGCCGAACAAGGCCATGACAGACCACGGGCCGCCACTTGGCACAGTCCAAGTCCCTCGCTGCTGCCATGTCCAGGCCACGCCTTCTGGCTGTCGGGATGTGGTTTCCGTATAAAGGTCGAGATGGCGCTGGGGGCGCAAGGTAAGCCGCTCGCCACTGCTGTACACCAGCATGCGCACGCGGCCAAGCTGCACTGCCGATATGCCAGCTAGGCTCTCCTCCTGCTGCGCCAGATCGAGCTCGCCCTTTGCCGACGTGATCAACATGGGCGCGCGCGCCTGCCCACTGGCTGCCAGTACAAGTGCGCCATCCTCGCGCGTCAACTGCGCCGTTGCTGCGGCCAAGTTGGCAATGGCGATGCGGTTGCCGCAATTGAGATTGCCGCCGAAGGTGAACGGGCGTGCACTGGTCAGGCGTGCAGGGACAATGCGGTTCCACAGTGCCACGATGCGCGCTGGTGCGGGCGTTCCAGGGCAGGTGCTTTGCGCGCTGCCGTCACGCCATAACGTTGCGCCGTCGTAGCGCCAATCGTGGTCCGCGCCAGCGAAGGCTTCACCGCTCGTCATCTTGAATTCGCTACCACCGATGCGAAATGATTCGCCAGCACGCAGAGAGTGGGTTCCTGTGC
>JBJMVX010000048.1:0-6583 GCA_045810445.1 Massilia sp. | reverse complement strand
TGCATGGCAGCCGGTTTCTTGACCAGGTATTTGCTGTAGTAATCGCTGTCCGGCTCGGCCTTCGAGCCCTGCGCCAAAAAGTAGAACATGCGGTTGTTCGGGCCGCTGGCATAGTGCACGTCCAGGCGCTTCAAGGCGCTGCTCCAGGCGTCCGGGCTACTGCCATCCTTGCTGGGCTTATATAACCAGCGTAGCGGCGTGCCTGTCTTGCTGATCTCCTTGCCCATCACCCAGTCATTGCCGCGCTCGGCGATCTGGCTGCCGGCCCCGCCTGCCCGTGCGTAGGCTTCGACCGCCTCGCCATTGATGTCCGAGCTCGACTCGTTCAAGCCGCCCGATTCGCCAAAGTACAGCAGGCCCGAGGTGGCGGCAGTGACCCCATGCCCCATTTCGTGGCCCACCACATCGATCGCGCCCAGGCTATTGAACGAGGAACCGTCGCCGATGAACATGCATTTGCACGTATCGCTGTAATACGCATTGTCGTAAGCCGTGTTGACGTGGGCCGCAATGTAGGAGGCGTTGTTCTGGCCATCGAGCGACTGCCAGCCCATCACATTCTTGAGCATGTCGTAGGTATTCATCAGCCCCCACATCGCATTGACTGCCGCCGTCTGGCCATTCGCGTCCGTGGTGCTGCCGCCCGCCTTGTACTGCAGACCGTCACCCCAGGAGTTGACGCTGCTGGTATAGACCTCGCCCGCCTCGCTGCCATGGTCGGCGTTGGTAATGGCCATGGCCCCAAACTGGCCGCCCGTGCCGCGCGTGGGATCGAGCATCTTGAACAGCTTGCCGTCCTGGGACGTACTGAGCGGAACGTCGCCGTTGTACTGGCTCTTGCCGCTGCCGCCAGCCGTTTGCAGCATGCTCCATTGCTCCATGATGCGTCCGTCAACGGCGCTCACAATCGTGTCGTGGAACAGCGGCTGCTGGCCCACCTGCATGCGGGTGTGGACCAGATAGGCCAGCTCGTAGCCATCGATGACATCGGTCAGGTCCAGGGCATTGAGTTCGTCCTCGGCTTTGGCAGCTGCCGCCGGTACGCGCTCGCAGCGCATCAGTGGATAGATCAGCAGTTCGGCGCGCGGCGCGGCCACTGGCACTGCACCCGCGCCCACCGAGCGCACTGCCGTGGCAATGGCCACATGCGCGCTCACCGTTGGCGGGGCGCCCAGCGCCAGGCCACGTGCTGCGCTGGCCATGGCCAGTTTGGCGCGCCGGTCCGACACCGATTGGCTAATCAGCTTGCCGCTGGGTGAGCTCACGACCACGGATTCGGAACCGAAGACGGGTAAGCCCTTGTAGGTATGCTGCATGCGCAGCACCATGGTGCCGGCGCTGCCCGGATGCACGCTGGTGAGCGCGAAGCCATGATCGCCGTCCAACCCTTGCGCGGCACGCTCGGTGCTCAGCGCCCCCTGCAGGGAAGCGAGCAGTTGCGGGCTGTGTTGCACCGGGCCGTTCATCATCGCTACGGCTGCCTGGGCATCCTGCAGTGCCAGGCAGGGCAAGGCGGCTAGAAGGGCCGCCAGTGTCGATTTGCGGATAGTCATCGCGTCTCCAAAAAGTAGGGCCTTCCGGGCCAAAGAACAGGCAAAGCCGATCTTCGCCGGAAACCGCAATGACTTTTTTGCCGCAGCGCAAGCAGTTGCCCTGCGCCACGACAAACTCAGGCTTTGGGAGGACGCGCGGCGCGTTTGTAGTTGCTCTCCAGTTCGCGCTGGACCAGTTCCTGGCCACTGGCGATGACGAAGTCCTGGAAGGCGGCTGCCACTTTCGGAATCGGCTGGCCCGCCAGGTGCATCACCTGCCAGTCCGCTTCGACCGGATTGCCGGCCATGGGCAACAGCGCCAGCAAGCCCGCCTGAAACTCCAGCGCGCAGGCGTGCACCGACAGAAAACCCAGCCCCAGCTCGGCCGACACCATGCGCTTGATGGCTTCGTTGGACGACACTTCGGAGCCGAAATTGAAAACGTGGCCCGCATCGCGGAACAGTTTTTCCACAGCCGTGCGCGTACCCGAACCACGTTCACGCACCAGCAGGTTGGCGCCCAGGACATCGGCCAGGCTGATCTTCTTTTTCTTCATCAAAGGATGGGCGGGACTGGCCACGAAACCCATGGGATGGCGCGCAAAGCGGGCCGCATTGGTCCGCAATTCGCGTGGCGGCGTCCCCATGATGGCCAGGTCGATCTCGTGGCGCGCCAACATGTTGACGATCTCGACCCGGTTACCCACCTGGAGCTTGAGCCGCACGCCTGGCCGCGCCATGGTAAAGGGCACCAGCAACGGCGGCAGCACATGCTCGGCCGTCGTCACTGCGCCGATGCGCAGTGTGCCGCTGGAGACGCCCTCCAGGGCTGCCAGCTCGTCGCCAGCCTGCTCCCACAACAGCAGGATGCGCTCGGCAAACTCCACCATCACTTCACCGGCAGCGGTCAACTGGATCGCGCGCCCGACCTTGCGCGTGAGCGTCGTGCCGGTGATTTCTTCCAGCGTGCGCAGTTGCAGCGAGACGGCCGGCTGGGTCACATGCAGGGCCTCGGCGGCCTTGGAGACGCTTTCATGACGGGCCGTGAGCACGAGGGACTGGAGCTGCCTGAAGCTGGCGTGATACATAAGCTTTTCCTTATCGTTTATTGAAAATCTTTAATTTTTCTTTCATTGCGAGCAGCCGTATATTAGCAGTCATTGGAGGGACATCTATGCAAACCATCGTCATCGTTGGAGGAGGCGCGGGCGGCCTGGAATTGGCCACACGCCTGGGCGACAGTGCCCTGCGCAGCGGCGCCTTGCGCGTCATCCTGGTCGACCGCTGGCCCGCGCATTTCTGGAAGCCGCTGCTCCACACCCTGGCCTCGGGCAAGCGCGACGCGCAGACCACGCAGATCGACTACGCGGCCCAAGCCTTCCAGCACGGCTTTGAATTCGTGCGCGGCGAAGTGGTGGCAGTGGACCGCGACGCCCAATGCATCCGCCTGGCGCCCCGTCAGGCCGACGATGGCAGTGATCTGCAACCAGCGCGCACCCTGTCCTACGATAAGCTGGTATTGGCCCTGGGTTCGGTCACCAATTTTTTTGGCGTGCCCGGTGCAGCCGACCATGTACTCACGCTGGACGATGTAGCCCAGGCCGAAACCTTCCGCCAGCGTTTCATGGACGGCTGCATCCAGGCCAGCACCGACGAGGCCAACTGGCCGGAAGCCCCGCGTGGCATTGATATCGTGATCGTCGGCGGCGGCGCCACGGGCGTCGAACTGGCCGCAGAACTCAGTCACAGCGCGCGCACCCTGGCGCGCTACAAAGTGCATGCGCTCGATCCGGTGCGCGACGTGCGTATCCGTATTCTGGAGCGCGGCTCGCTGCTGCTGCCCCACCTTCATCCACGGCTGTCGAAACGGGCAGCGCGTCACCTGCGCTCGCTGGGGGTGAAGGTGACAACCGATTGCGGCGTGGCCTCGGTCGGCCAGCACGATGTCATCGATAGTGAAGGCTGCCGCTACCCATCAAGCCTGACCTTGTGGGCCGCCGGTGTCGAGGCTCCGCCCCTGTGCGCCACCTTGGGCCTGGTCGTCAATGCCTTGCGCCAGATTGCCGTCACGCCCACCCTGCAAGCGGTGGGGGACCAGAACGTCTATGCCCTGGGCGACTGCGCCAGCTTCATTTGCCCGGTCGAAGGCAAGCTGCCACCACGCGCCCAGGCGGCCCACCAGCAGGCCATGTTCCTGGCCCAGGTGCTGGCGCGCCCAGGCTCGCCTACGCGGGCGGTTTTCCAGTACCGCGATCATGGGTCGCTGGTATCGCTCGGGCCCCTGGCTGCGGTCGGCGTGCTCGCCGCGCACGTGGGTGGGCGCAAGCTGCAGGTCGGTGGTGCACTGGCGCGCTGGCTGTATGGATTGATGTATCAGAAGCACCTGATGGCGCTGCACGGCTTTGCGAGAATGGCGACCCGCACCTTGGCGGACTGGCTGGCAGCACGCATATCACCGTCGGTGAAGCTGCACTAACTGGGCGCCCCCGCACCCACTGTCCTTGCGAAAGCGAGGACCCATTCTGAGCTAGTTGAGTATGGGTCCTCGCTTTCGCAAGGACAGTGGGTTCAAGCGCTAGTGGGTAGCGCGGCGCTAGTCCTTGGCGCCGTGCTCTTTCAGGTATGCCAGTGACCACTCGCGCGCTTCGTCCAGCGTATAGAAAATGCGATGCGCAACCACGCCTTCGTAGATGCGCGCAAAGGCCGGCTCCAGGAAATCGCGGCCGACCTGATGGCGCTGCACGGCTTTGCGAGAATGGCGACCCGCACGTTGGCCGATTGGCTGGCAGCACGCATATCACCGTCGGTGAAGCTGCACTAACTGGGCGCCCCCGCACTCACTGTCCTTGCGAAAGCGAGGACCCATTCGGTGCTAGTTGAGTATGGGTCCTCGCTTTCGCAAGGACAGTGGGTTCAAGCGCTAGTGGGTAGCGTGGCGCTAGACCTTGGCGTCCTTCTCTTTCAGGTAAGCCAGCGACCAATCGCGCGCTTCGTCCAGCGTGTAGAAAATGCGATGCGCAACCACGCCCTCGTAAATGCGTGCAAAGGCCGGCTCCAGGAAATCGCGGCCATCGACTTTCGCGTCGGCCACGATCACATGGGCGATGCAACGCAGCTTGGTCGCGGACAGCCGCACAATGTGGGCCAGGGCTTCCAGCGCATCGGGCGGGCACAGCATCGATTCATGAATGATCGCAATGCCGACATAGGGCCCTTGCTCCGACAGTGCCTTCGCTGCCGGGTAACAGCGCTGACCCCAGTATTGAACCAGTTCCTTGTTCCAGGGCCCGGTGATATCCGAGAGCATGAGGCGCCCTTCGATCCGGGTCGCGAATTTTCCATGCGGACGAAATGCCTTGTTCATGGCCTTCTACCGTCCTTGACGCCGCAGCGGCCGGCGCGCGCGTGCACTGCGCGCAGCTTCCACACCGGCCAGCCAGTCGGCGCCGCCCGCATCCAATGCCGCATCCACGACTTCCTGCGGCAAACAGAACACGGACGCCCAGGCGGCTCGCCCGTCGATCGTATTGGTGGGAAAATCGCGCCGTTCGATGGGCCAGCCGTATTTGCGCATCAAGGCCCGCACCACGGTCGTCAAGCTCACCTTGCGCCCTTCAAACGCGCTGGCCACGCCGGTCATGTCCTGTGAGGACAGCAACACGGCCAGCACCTGCGCGCGCAGGCTGGCCGGCCCACTGGGGAACCTGCCAATCTCCACTGCCCTGTGCCTGTTCTCTGCCACTGCTGCGCCCTGCCTATTTGGCTGCCTTGACCAGTTCGCCGCCCTTGATCACCACAGCCACGTGTTCCAGCAGGCGCACGTCGCGCGTCGGGTCGCCCGTGACAGCGATGATGTCGCCGTAGCGGCCCGCCTCAATCACGCCCACGTCCTTGCTGGCCAGAGCCTCGGCGGCGTTGACGGTGGCGCTCTGGATCGCTTGCAGCGGACTCATGCCGTAACGCACCATGACTGCCAGTTGCTTGCCATTGTCGCCGTGCGGGTAGACGCCCGCATCCGTGCCATAAACCATCTTCACGCCGGCAGCATGCGCACGCTTGAAATTTTCACGCTGCAGGTCCGCCACCTCGCGGTCCTTGCGCAAATTATCTTCGAGCACGCCGTTTTTCTTGCCTTCAGCCTGGGTGTAGTCGGTGTTATAGATATCCATCGACAACCAGGCACCGTGTTTCTTGGCCAGCGCAATGCCCTCGTCATCGATCAGGCTGGCGTGTTCAATCGTGTTGACTCCGGCCCGGATCGCGTCCTTGATGCCGGAGGCGCCATGGGCGTGGGCGGCCACCTGCATGCCCCACTGATGGGCTTCGTCAGCGATGGCCTTCATTTCCGCGTAGCTAAGCTGTTGCTGGCCCGGTTCGGTATTGTGTGAAAACACGCCGCCCGTGGCGCAGATCTTGATGACCTGGGCCCCGTATTTACGCAATTCGCGCACGGCCTTGCGCCCTTCGTCAGGCGTATCGGCGTTATACGGGCTGGCCTGTTTCATCGAAGGCGGAAAAAAGGTGGAGTCGCAATGGCCGCCGGTGGCGCCAAAGGAATAGGCGGCCGTGACCACGCGCGGCCCCGGTACCTTGCCTTGCTCAATCGCCTGGCGCAGGCCCACGTCGTTCCATGCATCCGCGCCCACATTGCGCACCGTGGTAAAGCCCGCGTCCAGCGTCTTGGCCGCATGCGGCACGGTCAGCACCGACCAGAAGCGGTCGCCAAATTCCAGCCCCGTGTAGCCGCCATATTGTGGATCGCTGTCCAGGTGCACATGCATGTCAATCAGGCCGGGCAGCAAGGTCATGCCAGGCAGGTCGATACGGGTGGTCGCAGGACCTGCCGCAAAGCCGTTGCTTCCCTGACGTACTTCCACCACGCGCCCGTCGCGTATCAGCACTTGGGGATTGGCGAGCATTTTGCCGGAGCGTACATCGAGCATCTGGGCGGCAGTCACCAGCACTTCGGTGGCGCCAGCGCTGGCACTGGAAACAGCCAGGGCGAGGGTCATGGCGGTGCAGGTCAGGCGCGATCGGTTCAGTAAAGACAT